>CACXCL010000197.1 GCA_902766115.1 uncultured Ruminococcus sp. | reverse complement strand
TTTTCACTCCGAGTGACTGGATTTGAACCAGCGGCCCCTTGGTCCCAAACCAAGCGCTCTGCCAACTGAGCTACACCCGGATATTCAGTTTTTTTGTGCTTTCCGTCGTTGTGGTCAAACATGTGGTCAAAGGCCCATGTTCGAGTAAAATGCGGGGTAAAGTAAATGCCGGAAGCCCCAGTATTTACAAGGCTTCCCGGGATTTCGAATTTATCGATCTCCCCGGGGGTGTTACACGCTCCCAAACAAAGCGCGCAAACTGCTGCGCCGCAGCCCGGCGGCGCCCTGGACCATCTTCCGAGAAATGATTTTACCTCAATCGCGATGATTTGTCAAGGAAAAACTGATTTGCAGGGCAATAACCCGCAAAAAAGCTGTTTTCAGATGCCCGAACATGTGTTTTTTCATTGCCCTCCTTGAAAAACGTCTTCCGAATTGGTATAATAACGTTACAGGATTATCAAGTGTTCCGCCATATATCACGCGGAACTGAAAGGGAATAGTATGGCATTTTCTTCTTATCTTGACCGAATGCGCGACGAGTGCAAAGAACTGGTGTCCGAACTGGGAGAATACTTCGGATACGTCAGCTTGCTCGGTACAGACGTCCGTGCAACGTCTTACCGCGCTGATCGAAAAAGCTCGCTGATCCGGGACGGCTCCGGAGAGTGCGGCTTTGTCATTAAGATGCACGACGGCAGAGCGTTCTACGAGTATTCGACGGACGACATCTCCGGAGATAAAAAAGAGCTGGCGAAAAAGGTCGCCGGATCCGTCAAGACCGACGCTGACCTCGCAAAAAGGGCGATCTCCTGCCCGCTTCCCGCCGATGAACCCATGAAAAGGGATTTCGGCAGAGACACGGATTTTGACAACTTTACCGACGGCGATCTTCTCGGCGTATGCCGCGAGGTGTCGGAAAAACTTGTCAATGCCGACGAAAAGGTGCTCAACGCCATCGTGGTTTTGCAGCCCCTCACCGTCTCGAAGCTCTTTATCACCAAAAACCGCGAGCTTTCCCAGTATTACGGCTGGGCAAACGGTTTTTCCGTCGTCGTTTACAGCGACGGCAGGACCGTTCAGGCTTTCCGCCCCGAGTGCTCCGATAAGATCGGCGAGGTCGCGGACCTTCTTAAGCAGAACACTGGTAAATTGCTTGATCTGGCGGCCCACCTCGTGAAAGCGGAACCCATCGAACCCGGCGTCTACGACGTTATCACCGACAGCTCGATCACGGGGCTCATCGCGCACGAGGCCTTCGGCCACGGCGTCGAGATGGACCAGTTCGTCAAGGACCGCGCTCTTGCCAAGAGCTATATGGGCAAGCCGGTGGCGTCGGCGATCACAAATATGAGAGACGGAGCGGGCTCCGCACACTCCGTGGCGTCGTATTTCTTTGACGACGACGGCGTTCTCGCCCACGACACGCAGATCATCCGCGACGGTATCCTGGTCTCCGGCCTTTCCGACCTGGTTTCCGCATCCCAGCTGGGAACGGAGCCCACCGGCAACGGACGGCGCGAATCCTTCAAGCGCAAGGCGTATTCCAGGATGACCAATACCTTCTTCGACGGCGGCAGCGACAGCCTCGAGGACATGATCGCCTCCGTGAAACACGGCTATATGCTGTTCGAGACCAACAACGGCATGGAGGACCCGAAGAACTGGCAGATCCAGTGCACCGCCGAATACGGCGTCGAGATCGTCGACGGAAAGCTCACCGATCATTACGTGTCTCCGGTGGTGATGAGCGGCTCCGTCCCGGACCTGCTCAGATCCATATCCATGATTTCCGGCGACGTGAAGGTCATCGGCTCCGGTCAGTGCGGCAAGGGATACAAAGAATGGGTCAGAGTCTCCGACGGCGGCCCGAATCTGAAAGTGAGGGTGAAACTGGGATGAGAGAGATCATTGAACTGCTGAAAAGCGAGCCTTTTGCCGACGGCTTCAGGATAAACGAGAAAGCGACGACGTCGTACGAGCTGTTTTTCGTCCACGAAAAGCTCGAGACCGTCCGGTCCACCGACACGGTGGACACGACGGTGACTGTCTATTCCGACCACGACGGATGCCGCGGCGACTCGTCGTTTGCGGTTTACCGCTCCATGACGGATGACGAGATAAGGGAACGCATCTCCGCCGCCGCCGACAGGGCGAGACTTGTCTTCAATGAGCCCTACGAGCTGCCTGAAGCCGGCGAGATGGACGAAAAGCTTGAGACGAATATTGACGAATACGACCCGAAGGAGCTGGGCAGAAGGATCGCGGACGCGGTCTTCGGCGCCGAGGCCGGCGAGGGATGCTCCATAAACGCTCTCGAGGTGTTTATCTACCGGGACGTGAAGCGCGTGGTGAACAGCCGCGGCGTTGACAAACGGGAGACCGTATGGCGCGCCATGGTCGAGGCGATCCCCACCTTCACTGACTCCGACGGCTCCGTGGAGCTGTACGAAAGTATCAAATTCACGGTCTTCGACGAGGAACAGATAAAGCGAGAGGTCTCCGAAAAGATGAGAGAGGTCCGTGACAGGGCAAAGGCGGAGAAGCCGGCGGTCCCCATGACCGTCGATCTGGTCCTGCGAGCCCGGGAGATCGACCGCCTTGTTTACGATCTGACCGAAAGCCTCAACTACGCGGCGGTCTACGCGAAATCCAACCTCTGGTCCGTCGGCGACCGGGTCCAGCCGGAGGGCGGCGGTGATCCCCTCGCCGTCACGGTGAAGCCCGCGGTGAAGGGAAGCGACAAAAGCTCCTTCTTCGACGAGGCGGGCACGTCTCTTGAGGCGGTGCGCGTCATCGATGGCGGAGAGGTGAAAAACTACCACGGCGGCGACCGCTTCGGACAGTACCTGGGCGTAGAACGGCCCAGCGGCGTTATGGAATGCGTTGAGGTCGCCCCAGGTACCCTCACGAAGGAGGAACTCGAGAAGGGCAGATACGTCGAATGCGCGTCCCTGTCCGGCCTCCAGGTGGATATATTCAGCGATTACATCGGCGGCGAGATCCGCCTTGCGTATCTCTGCGAGAACGGACGGCGCACTCCCGTCACCGGGATCACGTTCAGCGCGCGCCTCGGCGAGGTGCTGAAGGAAGCGCGGATTGCGTCGGAGACAGTCACGTCCGGTCCTTACGAGGGTCCTGCGTTCATGCTTCTTAAAGACGTATCCATCCTTTGACCGGGCGGGGTGATAAAGTGACTGACGTCAAAGACGCCGAATCGCATCGCTACGACGATATTATCGATCTTCCTCACTATGAACCGAAAAACCATCCCAGAATGAGCCGGCTGGCGCGGGCGGCGCAGTTCAGCCCGTTTGCCGCTCTGACCGGTTTCGACGGTTACATCTCCGAGGAGGGAAGACTGACGGACAGACGATGTGAACTTGACGAAAACGAGAAGAGTCTTCTTGACGTCAAGCTGCGCATCCTCGAGGACCTCCCGGGAGATACTCCCGAGGTCACTTTCACGTTGTTCATCCCGGACAAGACGAAATCCGGCGGAAAATACGTGACCCGGACCGGCAAGTTCAAAAAAATCGACAGGGATATGGAAATAATAATTTTGGAGGACGGAACGTCGTTTCCCGTAGGAGACGTCTGCGACGTCGACAGCGGGATATTCCGGCAAGGGGAAATCGACTGAAACAGAGGGGGGAGGTGAGCGTCACGGAAGAAAGACGTTTTATTGCCATCGACCTCAAATCCTTTTACGCGTCCGTCGAGTGCGTTGCAAGAGACCGGGATCCGCTGACGACTCACCTGGTCGTCGCCGATCCCACAAGGACGGAAAAGACGATTTGTCTCGCGGTGACGCCGTCGCTGAAGGCATACGGGGTGTCGGGCAGAGCCCGCCTCTTTGAGGCGATCCGGAAGGTACGTGAGATAAACGCCGCGCGCCGCCGCCGCGCCCCGGGAGGAAAGTTCTCCGGCTCCTCGGACGACGACTTGAAATTACGGGCGGATCCGTCGCTTGAAGCGACGTTTATCGTCGCGCCGCCGCGGATGAACCTGTACATGGAGAGAAGCACGCAGATCTACGGGATCTACCTGAACTACGTTTCCCCCGAGGACGTCCACGTTTACTCCGTGGACGAGGTGTTCATCGACGCCACCAAGTATCTGAAGCTGTACGGGATCACCGCCCGCGAGCTTGCGCTGCGCATGGTCCGCGATGTTCTCTCACAGACGGGGATAACCGCCACGGTTGGGATAGGGACAAATCTTTATCTCTCAAAGATCGCCATGGACATCGTCGCAAAGCACGCCGAACCCGACAGCGACGGCGCGCGCATCGCCGAGCTTGACGAGATGACGTACAGACGGCTCATGTGGACCCACAGACCGCTCACGGATTTCTGGCGCATCGGAGGCGGGTATTCCTCAAGCCTCGAAGAGGAGGGGATGTACACCATGGGCGACGTCGCCCGGACGTCCCTGATCAACGAGGACAAACTGTACCGCATGTTCGGCGTCAACGCCGAGCTGCTCATCGACCACGCATGGGGATACGAGCCGTGCGAGATACGCGATATCAAGGAGTACCGCCCGGAGAGCAACAGTCTCAGTACCGGGCAGGTGCTGAAAACGCCGTATACGTTTGACAGCGCCCGCCTCGTTTGCCGTGAAATGGCGGATATGCTCTCTCTCGATCTCGTGGAAAAAGGACTTGTCACGGATCAGATCGAGCTGACCGTAGGCTACGATACGGTGAACCTCACAAACGGCAAAGGATACGGCGGAGTGACGGAAACGGACCGCTACGGCAGGAGCATACCGAAGAACGCTCACGGGTCCCGTAATTTAGGACGTGCGACTTCGTCGACAAGACTGATAATCGACGCGGTGACGGAGATATTCGAGCGCGTGGTCGACCGGGATCTCATGGTGAGGCGGATGTACGTCGTGGCGAACCACGTGAAGGACGAACGCTTTGAGACCGACGGGTTCGAGGGGGAACAGCTTGATATCCTTACCGACTATTCCGCCCTCGGCGAGAAAAGAGCGGAGGAAAAGAAAAAACTCCTTCGCGAAAAAGAAAAACAAAAAGCCCTGATAGGGATAAAGCGGAGGTTCGGAAAGAATTCCATCCTCAAAGGGGTGGACTTCGAAGACGGCGCCACCGCCATAGAGAGGAACGGCCAGGTGGGCGGTCACAAAGCGTGATACGAAAGGAGGGACCCCGTTGAAAGGCAAAGTGAGGCGCGTGATCTTTATCGTGCTGCTTGTTATCCTGATCGGCGTATTCGCCGTTTCCTCGTTCATGTGGGCGAGGAATGTCATCCGGTCAAAGCGTGAGGCCCGGGCGAACCGGGAGCTGAGGCAGATGGTCGCCGACGCGAGGAACGAGCTCGAAACAGCCGACGACACGGGCGATGAAACCGGCGATGAAACCGGAGAGAACCCCGGCGGTGATCCTGCGGCTCCGAAAAAGCCTGTCATCGCCGAGTCGGGAGTCCTCTATGTGTACGACAAGCTGTGGGAACGCAACAAGGAAATGGCAGGCTGGCTCGAGATCCCGGGGACCGACGTGGCATATCCCGTTATGTTCACCCCCGACTATATCGAAAAATATCTCCGCACGTCTTTTGACGGCAATTACGCCGTATCGGGGACGATGTTCCTCGGCGCCGGATGGGATCCCGACGGCAATTTCGGGATCATATACGGTCACAACATGAACGACGGCACCATGTTCGGCACGCTGATCGACCTGTATTCGAACGCGGGCGCCGCCGAAAGCCACCGCCTGATCCGGTTCGACACCTTGACCGAGGAGCGCGGATACGAGGTTGTGGCCGCGTTCTACAGCAGGGTCTACGGCGACGACGAAGAGAACGTGTTTCGCTACTACGACGTCCGCGGTCTTTACACCGAGGAGGAGTTTTACGCTTTCCTCGAAAACGTCCGCCGCGAGGCGATCTACGACGCCGGCACCGACGTCCGCTGGGGCGACAAGCTGCTGCTTCTCTCCACCTGCGATAGCTTTTACGCCACCGAGGGCAGGTTCGTCGTTGTGGCGAGATACAGGCCCGCCAACGGCTGATCCGAACCCGGCGATCAAAAAAACATAACGGCGTCCGCACCGCGGCGCCCGGTTTTCCGGGACGTCACGGCGCGGACGCTTTCTTCACAGCTGCTTTCTGATCTTGTTCACGGCGCCTTTCTCGAGCCGTGACACCTGCGCCTGGGATATGCCGATCTCACTTGCAATCTCCACCTGCGTCTTTCCTTTGTAGTATCTCATGTTGACGATTGCCTTTTCCCGCTCGGACAGCTTGTCCATCGCCTCCCTGAGGGCGATGTTCTCGAGCCAGGTCTCGTCCAGGGAATTCTCATCCTTCAGTTGATCGAGAACATAGATCGACTCGCCTCCGTCGTTGTATACCGGGTCGTAGAGCGAGATCGGATCGCTTATCGCTTCGATTGCGGACGATATCGCGCTTTCTTTTTCGCCCAGCGCCTCCGCGATCTGCCGCACCGACGGCTCGATCCCGGTGTCTGACGTCGCCGTTTCCCTGTACCTCAGCGCTTTGTATGCGAGCTCTCTCACCGATCTGCTGACTCTGATGGTGTTGTTGTCTCTCAGATAACGCCTGACCTCTCCTATTATCATCGGTACGGCGTAGGTCGAAAACTTGACGTCCAGGTCCACGTTGAAATTATCTACCGCCTTGATCAGACCGACGCATCCGACCTGGAAGAGATCGTCCATGCTCTCGCTCCTTCCCGCGAACCGCTGTATGATGCTGAGAACCAGCCGGAGATTGCCTGATATCAGTTTGTCTCTGGCTGCTTTGTCGCCGTCTTTGGTTTTGAGAAGCAGGTCCTTTTTTTCCTCCGCCGACAGGACAGGGAGAGAAGACGTGTTTACTCCGCACAGATCCACTTTACCGTAGAACATACCGTTTCCTTTTCCGGTCGTGCCATGTGGCAGCCGCTTTTATTTTCTGTTTAAAGTATGGACGGCGGCTCCCTTTTTTTATGCAGAGCGTCAGCTTCCACTTTTTTGCAGATACTCGTCGTCCGATGCGCTCTCCAGCATTTTTTCGACGAATATCCCGTACCCGCGTTCCGGATCGTTCACCATAACGTGCGTCACCGCACCGACGAGCTTTCCGCCCTGGATTATGGGGCTTCCGCTCATTCCCTGGACGATCCCTCCGGCCTTTTCTATGAGCGCGGGATCGGTGACCCTGATCTCGAAGCTCTTGCCGTCCGGCATTGCCGGGAGACTTTCGATCTCGATGGAATATTTTTTCGGTCCCTCGCCGTCCGTGGTGCACCAAATATACGCGTCGCCTGTTTTCACCTCGCCGCGCAGCGCGATCTCAAGGGCCCCTTCCGGCGACACGCGGGCCGGCTGCTCCGTCAGACGTCCGAGAACGCCTGCGTCGGTGTTTTCGGTGACTGTTCCAAGACGCTTGCCCGTGAACGATCCTTTCAGTTCGCCGGGCTCTCCCGCTTTACCCTTGTTCACTCCGGTAATTACGGCGTCTGTGACGGTCCCCTCTGTCATCTCGACCTTCTCCCCGCTGTCCGAGTCGCAGATCGCGTGTCCGAGACCCATAAACACGTTCGTGCTGGGGATGATGAACGTTACGGTGCCGATACCTGCGGTGGAGTCTTTCAGCCACAGACCGATCTTTGTTTTCCCGTCGGCTGACGATTTGACGGGGTTGACCGAAAACACCCTTTCCTTGCCGTCTCTTTCACAGAGCAGCTTTACCTCCCCCTTTGAGTTTTCGATCATCGAAACGAATTCCTCGGCGCTTTTGACGTCGCGGCCGTCGGCTTTTTTTATTACATCGCCCTCTTCTATCCCCGCGTCTCTCGCGGGGGAGACGTTGCCGCCGCCGCAGGGGACGTCGGCGACTCCGGCTACCGTCAGACCGGCAGAATTGATCTTAACACCGAACGGCATCCCGCCCGGCTGTACCCTGAAGTTGTCGTAGACCCTGACGCTGACGCTTTTGACGGGCAGCACGCCGAACAGCATCGCGTCGCCGTCGACCGTATAAACGCCCGCGTCCCCGCTCGAAAAGTACGGACTGACGGGTACGGCGGTCTCCGCCTTTTCCGTCACGGAACACAGGAAACAGTCGGCGACGCCTCTCTGCGTTCTGCTGAATGATTCGGGGATCGACCCGTAAAACAGACCGAAGATAAAAAACGTTAAGATCGCCGTCGAGACGGCGGATCTTAATGATCTCTTCGCTTTGGTTTTGGTTTTCATTTCGCATCACCCTCGCTTTTTTCTTTTTTCACTCAAACGACTGCTTTTAATTTGTACTTCCACGCCGAAGTTTATAACTTGTAAAAATGATTTCGTCAGCATTTTTTTGTTAATCGTATTTCACGCGGGAAAGAAAAGACGGAAGAAAACCGCTCAAGGGAAACGAAAGGAAAAGATGAGAGAATAAATACCTGAAAATCCCTCAAAACTTTTGACTTGCGATAAAAAATATGGTAAAATATATTGGTTAAATATAATTACGGAGGTTTGATGTGGTTATTCTGGGTATTGATCCGGGGATCGCGCTTGTCGGATGGGGCGTTCTTGACTCGGACGGCGGCAGAACGAAGGTCTTGGATTTCGGCTGCATCAGGACGACTTCCGATATGAGGACCGAAGACCGCCTGAGATCCGTTTTTCTTCAACTCGACGAGATAATCAAAAAATACAGACCCGGGGCGATGGCGGTGGAGGAGCTTTTCTGGAACACAAACCAGAAGACCGGCATCATCGTAGCGGAGGCCCGAGGCGTCATCCTTCTCGCCGCGAGGCTGAACGGAGTTGAAATATTCGAATACACGCCGCTCCAGGTGAAGCAAGCGGTGGTGGGATACGGCAGGGCGGAAAAGAGGCAGGTCATCGCCATGGTCACCTCTCTTCTGGGACTGAAGGAGGCGCCGAAACCGGACGACACGGCTGACGCGCTTGCCATCGCCCTGTGCCACGCGCAGACGGGCAGTTCGCGTCTCCGCGAATTTTTCAATAAACCCACAACCATGAAAGGCAAGCTCAGGTAATTGATCGAAGAGGAGACATCCCTGTATGTGGATAAGCGATAAATGGACCGATTACGAGCTGATCGACGCCTCCGGAGGCGAGCGGCTCGAGAGATGGGGGAAATATATCCTCATCAGGCCCGACCCGCAGATAATATGGTCGGGCGAGAGAAAAGACCCCCGATGGAAACGCGCCGACGGCGTATACAGGAGATCCGGAGGCGGCGGATCTTGGAAGGTCGCCGACTTTCCAGAGTCCTGGACCGTAGGGTACGGGGCGATGACGTTCACAGTGAGACCAATGGGCTTCAAGCACACGGGGATCTTTCCGGAGCAGGCGGCGAACTGGGATTTCGTCTCCCGGATGATCCGCGCCGCAAAGGAGAGGGATCCCGGCCGTGAGGTCAGAGTCCTGAATCTGTTCGCCTATACCGGATGCGCCACCGTGGCGTGCGCCGGGGCGGGAGCCTCCGTTTGTCACGTGGACGCTTCCAGGGGAATGGTCGGCGCCGCAAAGGTGAATATGGAACGCTCAGGTCTCGCCGGGGCGCCGTGCAGATATATCGTTGACGACTGCATGAAATTCGTCCGCCGGGAAATAAAGCGGGGGAGAAAATACGACGCGGTGATCATGGATCCGCCCTCCTACGGGCGGGGACCCGGCGGCGAGGTTTGGAAGCTCGAGGACTGCGCGGATGAGCTTATCACCCTCGTTCGCGGCGTTTTGTCGGACGATCCCGTCTTTTTCCTCATTAATTCGTATACCACGGGTCTTTCGCCGGCTTCCATGGGATATATGCTTATGCGGTCTCTCGGTCCGACCGCGTCTCGCGGTATTCTCGAAACAGATGAAACCGGACTCCCCGTAACGGACACCGGCCTTGTCCTGCCGTGCGGCGCGAGCGCCAGATGGTCCGCTGAGAAGTATCTTTGATTTGGATGGCAAACATGAACGAGATAGAACTTAAAAACGTCAGCTTCGCATATCCGGGGGATGAGACGAACCCGCCTGTCAGGGCGCTGGATAACGTGTCCCTTGAAATTGAAAAGGGTTCGTTTACGGCGATCCTCGGTCACAACGGAAGCGGCAAATCCACTCTTGCAAGGATCATGTGCATGCTCGACACACCCGAGTACGGCTCGGTCATAATCGACGGGCGTGACATGACGGCGGACGGGATCACGGAGAAGGACGTGCTTGACGCCAGACGTAAGGTGGGGATGGTCTTCCAGAATCCGGACAACCAGATAGTCGCCACCATAGTGGAGGAGGACGTGGCGTTCGGATGCGAGAATCTCGGGATCCCCAGCGCCGAGATCCGTCGCCGTGTGGACGAGGCGCTGGAGACAGTGGGCATGACGAAATACGCGAGACACGCACCTCACAAGCTGTCCGGAGGGCAGAAACAGCGTGTTGCCATCGCCGGCGTCATCGCCATGAGGCGCGAATGTATTATTTTCGACGAGAGCACGGCGATGCTTGACCCAATGGGCAGACGTGAGGTCCTTGAGACGATTGACAAACTGAACGAGGAAGGGATCACCGTGGTCCTCATAACTCACTACATGGAGGAGGCGACCCGCGCCGACAGGGTGTACGTCCTGAACGACGGGCGCGTGCTCACATCCGGGACGCCGTCAGATGTGTTTTCAGATCCCGAGACGCTCTGGAACGCAAGTCTCGACGTCCCCCAGACAACGGAACTGCTTTATAAACTCAGACAGCGCGGGCTTGACGTTCCGCTTGACGTTTTCGACCCGGAAAAATGCGCGAAGGTGATCCGTGACGCGCTGAAAAAGAAAAAAACGGCGGACGGCGCGTGACCGTCCCGCTGAAAGGAGGTATTCCGTGGCGGTAGTAGAGCTTCGAGGAGTAAACTATATCTATAACAAGAACACCCCGTATGAGGTCCATGCGCTGAAGGATATCGACCTTTCCGTGAACGAGGGCGAGATCACCGGTATCATCGGACATACCGGTTCCGGCAAATCGACCATGGTCCAGCTTATCAACGGCATACTGAAGCCCACGTCGGGCCAGGTGTTCGTGGACGGCTCCGATATCTGGAAGGAGCCGAAAAAGATACGCGAAGTCCGGTTCAAGGCGGGGGTCGTGATGCAGTATCCCGAGTATCAGCTTTTCGCCGAGACCGTGTTCGACGACATCGCCTTCGGACCGAAGAACATGGGACTTGACGAGGACGAGATCAAAGAGAGGGTGACTGCCGCCGCCGCGTTCGCAAACGTCCCGCAGGAGCTGATGATGCGATCGCCCTTCGATCTGTCCGGGGGACAGAAACGGCGCGTGGCGCTTGCGGGAGTCATCGCCATGGACCCCAAGGTCCTGATCCTTGACGAGCCTGCCGCAGGGCTTGATCCCGGCGGTCGCGCGGACATCCTCGGCGGTCTCAAAAAATATCAGCGTGAGAAGGGAACGTCCATCATAATCGTCAGCCACTCAATGGAGGACATGGCGAACTGGTGCGACCGGATCCTGGTGCTCGCCGACGGGAAGATCATTCTTGACGGCACGCCCGACAAGGTCTTCTCACGATTCAACGACCTGATCGGTCTCGGACTGGACGTCCCCCAGATAACCCGTGTGGCTGCGGCGCTTTCCCGCCGCGGTATAGATCTCGGCGACGTATACACCGTCGGTTACGCGGCGGACAAAATTTCTGAGCTTTTTTGACGGCGGCGCCTTTCAAACCCGCCGCCCGGAGAAACTATGAAAATGGATATCACGTTCGGTCAGTACGTTGAGGGTCATTCGATCCTCCACAGACTTGATCCGAGAGCAAAGCTTATAATCGCGATCCTCTACGTTGTCGCCATATTTCTGGCGAGCAACGTTTATTCCTTTGCTCTGATCGTCCTGAGCGCCGTCCTCATCACGGTCCTGTCCGGCATATCCCCCATGATCATCGGACGCGGTATAAAGCCTGTGCTTATACTCATCGTCTTTACCGCGGTAATCAATATTTTCTTCGTCAGAGGAGAGCATCTTCTCGTCGGTTTCTACTTCATCCGCATTTACCGCGAGGGTCTCGTCAACGCCGCGTTCATCGTGATACGGATCGTGGTGCTTATTGTCTGCACCAGTCTGTTCCTCACCTATACAACCACGCCCATCGCGCTGACGGACGGGCTTGAGCAGCTTCTGGCGCCTCTCGCAAAGATAAAGATCCCCGTTCACGAGTTTTCCATGATGATGACCATTGCGCTGAGATTCATACCGACTCTCATTGAGGAAACGGAGAAGATCATGAACGCGCAGAAGGCGCGCGGAGCCGATTTCTCAAGCGGAGGTCTCATAAAACGCGCCAAGGCGCTGATCCCTGTGCTTGTCCCGCTGTTTATCTCGGCGTTCCGCCGCGCCGGCGATCTCGCCACGGCGATGGAGTGCAGATGTTATACGGGCGGGAAGGGCAGGACCCGCATGAACGTCCTCCGCGCCGGAGTAAAGGATTTCGTCTTCGTTATCGGGGTGATCGCACTCGGAGCGGGAGTCGTCCTCCTCAACAAATTCGCCGGCGGTTTCCGGTTCGGACTCTACTGAATCGGGGTGACGCGATGAAACTTGTGATAAAAGTCCGTTATAACGGCGCCGCGTTCAACGGGTCGCAGGTTCAGCCCGGCGTCCCGACGGTGCAGGGCGTCCTGACCGACGCCGCCCGGACGGTATTCGGATACGATTGCGACGTTACGGGATGCAGCAGAACCGACGCCGGGGTCCACGCACTCTGTTATATTGCCACCGTTGTCCCCCGTGGCGGGCATGAGGACGGATGGTGTACCGTTCCCGTCGGAAAAATCCACAGGGCACTTAATGCCGTTCTTCCCGATGCGATCTCGGTCACGGGCGCGGCGGAGATCGACGACAGATTTCATCCCCGGTACGACGTGCTGGAAAAAGAGTATATTTATAAAATCTACGACGGGGTGACAAGAGATCCGTTCCTGGTAGGACGGGCGTGGCAGATAAACCGGAAACTCACGGACGACCGGATCGTAAGAATGAGAGCGGCGGCAGGAAAACTGATTGGGAGACACGATTTCGCCTGCTTTATGGCGTCGGGATCGTCGGTCAGATCCACGGTCCGCACGGTCACCTCGGCGGAGGTCGCGAGGACCTCACCAGACCTTGTGGAATTCAGCATAAAAGCCGACGGATTCCTCTACAATATGGTCAGGATCATAACCGGTACGCTTGTCGACACAGCCTTCGACAGGATCGATCCGGAGGATATCCCGGGTATAATAGACTCACGTGACAGGACCCTCGCCGGGCATACCGCCCCGGCGGCGGGGCTCTATCTCGCGGACGTGCAATACGGGAGAAAAATAGTTTTTGAAGCAGAATAGAGAAGAAAGGAGGCGCGGATCGTGAACGGACCTGAAAACAGGAAAACGGGAAAAGAGAAAAAGGTAAACAAGCGGATAGACGTCAGCGGGCAGATCAAAAATGAAAACAAGTATTACCTTAGGATCTCGGCAAGATACCGCGTCGCGGCTTTCGTTCTTCTCGCCGCGTTCATCGTTTTCGCGGGTTTCATGCTGATCCGGTACGGCGCATATATCACGTATGACAATCTTATATATCTTGTGCGTGACGCCGACAGGATGGCAGGCAACGACAGCGGAAGCATTACGGAGCTGAACTACACGCCTCAGGACAACATTACCGTTTTGCGTTTCCGGGACGGAGTTGCGGTCGCCGGAAGCTCGTATCTGGCGGTCTACGACTCCTCCGGCTCCGAGGTCATGACAGACAGGGCGGGGTACAACGCCCCGTTTATGGCGGCGGGAGACAAGTACCTTCTCGTATACGATATGGGGACAAAGAACTATTCTGTTTACAACTCCCTGACGCGGGTGCTGACCAGAGAATCAGACTTCGAGATCCTCGGCGCCGACATGAGCGACTCGGGTTCATTCATTCTTCTGACCAGATCGAAAACCGGAAAATACGACGTGGAGGTCTACGGCGAGGCTCTGAATCGCGTCATGACCGTCCACAAGGACAAGTACGTGATAGACGCGGCAATAAGCCGCGACGGGAAGAACGTGGCGATCCTTTCCGCCGTTGAAGGCGATCTGGATCTGGGGTATGAGCTCTACGTCTGCCGCGTCGGTGACAGCGACCCGCTCTTCTCGGAGACGTTCGCGTCTGCCGTTCCCCTGAGACTGGATTATTACCCCTCAGGAAACCTGTCCGTTATCACCGACGCCGGCGTCGTTTTCTACGACGGGAACATGAAGGAGCTTTCTTCGACCGGGATTGGCGGCACGACCCCGTCGTACTGCGACGCAACGGACGGCGCTCTTGTTTTAGCCCTTGCGGAAAACGCGCTGGGCAACAGGAACAGGATCATGGCGTTTGACAATGAGGGTAAAATACTTTATAATGACTCTGTCAGTTCCAGGATCGCCTTTGTCACCGCACCTCTGTCCCCGGAAAACGGGATCGCCGGTTACGTGAAGACGGACGACGCCGTACTGATCCTCGGAGGCGACGGCTCGGTCAAAACGGTTGGTTGTTCCAACGAAGTGATCGATCTTATTGACATGAAGAACGGGATACTGTCGTTCGCACCTTCCGGCGCAAGGGTCCTGGCTGACGGACGGTGATCCGTAGATAAACAGTTCGGAGGAAGGTTGATTTGAGTATATTGAGTATCGTCATAGACGTTCTGATCGTTGCCGTGTGCGGTATAGTGATCTTTTTTGCCGCAAGGTCGGGATTCATCAAGTCCGTTATGGGACTGCTCCGCGGGATCACGGCGTTTGTCGCCGCGTACGCGTTTACGCCGGTCGTTGGCAAATTCATAAAAGAACAGTTCATCCTCGGATCGCTTTCGGGCAATATATCCGAGACGATCCGGTCCCTGACCAATGGGAAAGAAGGCGCGGGAAGCGTAACCGAGCTTTTCCGCGAGGTGCCTGACGCGCTGAGCCAGATAATCGGGAGATACGGCGCAGACGCCGGCAAGATCGGGAAGACCGTCGAGGGGATCTCCGTGAAGGAAACGGCGATCAGGACCGCGTCGGACGCTATCGCAAATCCGGTGGCAGTCACCATATCAAACTGCATAGCGTTTGTTCTTCTTTTCATTGCCGTTTATTTGCTTCTTGTGCTCCTCACCGTGATCCTCGACGCCGTTTTTCATCTTCCCGTGCTGAACGGAGTGAACAAGGCGTTCGGACTCATTTTCGGGATCGCGGAGGCGTTGCTGCTTGCATGGATCATAAGTTACGTCGCCGCATCCGCCGTACGTGCGCTGGGATCAGTCGATCCCAACACCTTCGGCGAGCAGGTGATAAGAAAGTCGTATGTCATGAGGTTTTTCCTGTCGTTCAATCTGCTCGGGGTGATAGGAAACGTTCTTCACTGAGCCGAGCGCTGAGACAGATACAGAAAGGTGAGTCAGATGGTAACATGTTCCAGATGCCATAAGAGAATGGCGGTGATATTCCTCACCAAAATGGAAGGCGGGGAGACAAAACAGGAGGGTCTTTGCATAAAATGCGCGAAGGAACTCGGAATAAAACCGGTGGAGGACGTTCTCTCCAAGATCGGGCTAGACGATGACGCCATCGACAAGCTTGACTCGGAAATGGAGGACTTTGTCGAGAACGCCAAGGAGAACGGCTTGATAAACGATGACGGCGCCCCCGAAGAGGGCGACGGTCTCTCCGAGGGAAGGGCTCCGTTTCTCAATCTGCAGAAGCTTATGAACGAGGGATTCGGAAAGAACGATACCCCCGGAGATAAACAGCAGAAAAAGAAACAGGGAGAAAAGGACAAGAAGGGCAAAGAAAAAAGAGAAGGCAAGTTTCTCTCGAATTACACGCAGAACCTGACAGAGAGGGCGAGAAACGGGGAACTTGATTCCATCGTAGGCCGCGAACGGGAACTGGAGAGGGTGATGCAGATCCTCTGCAGACGCCAAAAAAACAATCCGTGCCTTATCGGAGAGCCCGGCGTAGGCAAAACGGCAATTGCCGAAGCTCTCGCCATCAAGATAGCCAAAGGCAGCGTGCCTTTCAAATTGAAGGATCACGACATTTGTCTTGTCGATCTTACCGCTCTCGTTGCAGGCACTCAGTTCAGAGGACAGTTCGAGTCCCGTGTCCTCGGACTCCTCAACGACGTTAGAGAGAGGGGCAACGTCATACTTGTGATCGACGAGGTCCACAACATCGTGGGAGCAGGCGACGCCGAGGGATCGATGAACGCCGCGAATATACTGAAGCCTGCGCTCTCCCGGGGCGAGATACAGATCATCGGCGCCACGACCATGACGGAGTACAGAAAATACATCGAAAAGGACTCCGCACTTGAACGCCGCTTCCAACCGGTCATTGTGAACGAACCTTCCGTCGCAGAAACGGAGGAGATTCTTCGCGGGATCAAGGGCTATTACGAGAAATACCACGGCGTCAAGATACCGAATTCGATAATCGCCTCCGCCGCTCGTCTCAGCGAGAGGTATATTACCGACAGATATCTTCCCGACAAGGCCATCGACCTTATCGACGAGGCGGCGTCTCACGTCTCGATGAATTCTCCGGAGATAAACGAGCGTCACGAGACCGTCCTCAGGTCCGTCGCCGTCGAAGATGAGAAAACAGATATCGAGAACCGCATTTCCTCCGATCCGGAAGGGAACAACGAGGAGCTGTATCACAAGCTCGCCGATCTGAAGGCCGAGGAGATCCGGCTGAAGGAGAATCTCGACCGTCTCGACGCCATTTGCGAAAAGATAACTCTCCGTGAGGACGATCTCGCCGACGTTATCGAGATCTGGACCGGCATCCCCGCCTCGAGCATTTCCGAAAACGATTACATCAAGCTCGAAAAACTCGAGGAGAGGCTTTCCGCCCGTATCATCGGTCAGGACGAGGCGGTACGCGCCGTTTCCCGCGCCGTGAGACGGAACAGGGCGGGCGTATCTTACAAGAGGAAACCCGTATCGTTCATTTTCGCCGGGCCCACCGGAGTCGGCAAGACCGAGCTCGTCAAGGTACTGGCGCAGGACCTGTTCTCGTCTCCCGAAACGCTTATAAGGCTTGACATGAGCGAGTTTATGGACAAATTCTCCGTGTCGCGCATCATTGGCGCCCCTCCCGGGTACGTCGGCTACGACGACGCGGGTCAGCTCACGGAAAAAATAAGGCGAAGACCCTATTCCGTGGTCCTGTTCGACGAGATCGAGAAAGCTCACCCCGACGTGATGAACATCCTGCTTCAGATCCTCGACGACGGCATGATAACCGACGCCAGGGGTAAGCAGGTGAATTTTGAAAACTGCATCATCGTCATGACAACCAACGCGGGATCGACAAACTTTACCTCCCCCGTGGGATTTACTGAAAACGAGATGGCGAGAAGTCACGACAAGACCATGAAAGCCCTGTCCGACTTCCTGCGTCCCGAATTTATCAACCGGGTCGACGAGGTCATCACCTTCCGTCAGCTTTCGAAGGAGGATTTCGTCAGGATCGCGCTGATCATGCTCGGCGACCTGAAAAAGCTCCTTGAAGAAAAAGGGATGGACTTCACCTGGGCAGACGACGTCCCCGCGCATATTGCCGATGCGTCATTCTCGGTCAAGTTCGGCGCGAGGAATATGAGACGCTGTATCCAGACCTCCGTAGAGGACAAGATCGCGGGTCTTCTGATCGAAAAACGGGGTGAGGTCTCCGCCGTCAATGCATCCGTCGCAGACGGTGAGATCGTGGTGCGCGTTCTCTGATAAGGAGCGGGAACGCTATAATCTTCAGGAAAGGACAGTTGATCCATGTATTCCAACGACTGGCATCTGAGAGACACGGAGTCCGTCGCCCAGAATCTGCGGGTTGATCCGTATTCCGGGCTGACAGAGTCCGAGGCGTCTAAAAGACTGAAGAAGAACGGCAGAAACAGGATCTGGAGGGTCGAGCGCGCCTCTGCGACGAATTACGCTCTGAGCGCCGCGGGTGATCTTACCACTCTTCTTCTGATCCTGACGTCCGTCGTCGCCGCGATCTTCGGGAAGAGCGTCACGGCGGCAGCAGTCTGCGTTGTCCTTGTCGTGGGACTTACCTGCAGGATACTGACCTATATCAAAGCGAAAAGAATACTCGAAGATACCGCGAAAGAGGGAGTCCCCAACGCCACCGTTCTGCGAGAGGGCAAGCCAAGGGTCATAAACGCCGATTCGATAGTCCGGGGCGACGTCATCATTCTCGGAGAAGGGGACGTCGTGCCCTGCGACGGACGGATCATAACCGAGGGCGAGGTCCGCGTAAGCGAGCGCGGCGTGACAGACAACAAAAAGACCGTAATAAAGCGCGACACCGTTATCCTGACTGAGAGTCAGGGTCCCGACGTGCCCTGCGAATACAGAGTCAATATGCTTTTCGCGGGGTCTGTGATCCTTTCCGGCACCTGCCGGATCGTCGTTACCGCCTGCGCCGACGATACCCTCATCTGTATGAAGGAGGGCGGTATCATCGTCCCCTCCGGTGAAAAGCTTCCGATAGTCGAAAAATACGAGAACGCCTGCAGAACAAGCAATCTATTTATGCTCGGGATGGTGCTGATCGTCAGCATTCTGGCGTTTGTCATGAACAGGTCAGGCGGGATCACGGAAACTTTCTTCCGGATGCTCTCCCTTGCCGTAGCGTCCCTGACGACTTATTTTTCGGCGGTATGCTACATAATCGTCGCCGTCCCCGTAAGGGAGGCGGCAGGCGGAAAAAAGAAAAGCGTTAAAACAGGACGCGCCTATATCAAGGACTGCACTTTTGTCGAGGCTATCGCCGGAGTGGAGCGCGTCGTTGTATCAGACAGTTCGTTCTATAAGAGCGGGGAAGTGAAGTTCACCTCGTTTTTCCGGGACGGCGATCTTTACGGCGCGGGACAGGGAGATCCCGGGGCGCTTATCAATCTGCTCTCCGCCTCGGTTTGTTCCGCCTCAGACGACACCTCGCTCAAAAGCGACTCCGCCGGCGGACCATCATCGAAGAAAACGCTTATTGAAAAGATTGCTGCTTCGGCTTCTGCCGTTTACGGAAAGCAGTACAGGTCGGGATTCCCCGTTGTCGATCACGCGGAAACGGTGGAGTCCGGCAGGACAGTCGACACCGTTATTCTTTACCGCGGTTCGAATCTCGACGCCGTGGTGAGCGGCGATCCCGGTACCGTGCTCGCAATGTGCGATCGCATCCTCGTCGACGGAGAGAGCCTTTTTCTCACCGACGCTTTGAGAGATAAGATCATCAGCGAAGCGGACGCCGCACGGGGCAGAGGAGAGACCGTATTTGCCGTGGCGTCGAGAATATCACCCGGCACCGCGATCCAGCACGTTTCGCTGATACACAGCAGAATGAGATTCGAGGGCTTTGTCTCGGCGAAGGAAGCGCTTCTTCCGGATTCTGGATCGGTGGCGGAGCGTCTGCGTGAGATCGGCATCAGCACCGCGCTTTTGTCCGACGATCCGGAGCTTGATCTGAAGCTTCTTTCGCTTGGCGGGATCATCAGCGAAGATTCCGTGATACTGAGCGCTGATGAGCTCTCCCGGGCAGAGGTCCTCCCTGAAGGGGATTTTATAGTCCGCGTGCCTTCGTACGAGGACAGGTCCGTAAAAAAGACCTTGATCTCCGATATGAGATGTTCGGCTGCGGGGAAGATATCAAGCTGCGGGAATAACGTCGCCGTGGTGACGAGAGATGCGCTCGACAGCCGTATGATGAACGGCGCGGCCGTGGGTATCGCGGTCAATTCCGAAAAATACAGACCTATCCCGCAGACCCTGAAGAGAAGGAGCGGCATCACGGTCTATCCGGAGACCGGCGGAAGATCCGGCGGCTTTATCGAGTCCTTCCGCGCCGTATCCGGGTGCATACGCGCCCTCGGCAATATTTCCGCCGCCATGATGTACGTGATCTCGTCCCAGACCGCGAGGATCATCTGTACCGTTGCCGCCGTTTTTCTCGGGGCGGGTCTCGATAATCCCGTGGGGATCCTGACCCTCGGTCTTCTGTTCGACTTTTTCGCCGTTGTCGCCATGGCGTTCTCCGGAAAAGAAAAACTGACTCGGGAGCGCGTGACTTCCACCGGCAAAAGATTCGTTTCGGGGGTGGTTTTCGGTGCGGTGTGGGGAGTTCTCTGCAGCCTCGTTCCCGTCGCCGGATTGCTTGAAAAAAACAGATATCCTCTGACAGCGGGCGCTTCGTCCGCCGTCATGATCGCCATGCTTCTTTGCCAGTTCACATCAGTCAGCGCGTATATGTTCGACGGTCTCTCCGTCAGGAAAAACAAACCGGGCAGAGCATACGCCTGCTACGGTGCAATCACGGTACTTCTCTGCGTCCTCATCGCCATCTCCGGCAAAGTCTGTGCGGTTTTCGGCGACACGCTGCCGCCCGTGTCCATGACAGTCGCCGCTGTTCTGGCTGCGGTGATACTTTTCGCCGTGTCCGTGTCGGCGAAGATAATTATGACAAAAAAAGAAAAACACACCGCCTAACGGCTCATTTTTGAGCCGTTTCGGCTGTTTTGCGGAAAAGTATCCCATATTTTGACTGATAAGGCGCTAATATCCGTTTTTTTCTCTTGAAATTTCGTTCGCAATGATATATAATATATTGGATTGTGTCGGATGGCGGACTTTGTCCGCCTTATCCGTGCGTTTTGAGAAAGGAAGACCTTAAATGGACGAATCAAACTGCACACATGATTGCTCGACCTGCGGCGCGGATTGTTCTTCAAGGAAGAGCGAGCCTGCCCGCGCCCCTCTCGGAGACGGATCGAGCGTGAAAAAAGTCATAGGCGTCGTCAGCGGCAAGGGCGGCGTGGGGAAATCCCTCGTGACATCTCTTCTCGCCACGGCGATGAGACGCAGAGATTATAACGTCGGCATCCTCGACGCGGACGTGACCGGGCCGTCGATACCGAGATCCTTCGGACTCACCCCGGGGATCGAATCCACCGGGACCCTCATGCTTCCGAAAAAGACTGTCACCGGGATCGACGTCATCTCGGTCAATCTTCTCCTCGAAAAGGAGACCGACCCCGTCGTATGGCGCGGACCCGTGATCTCCGGCGTCGTAAACCAGTTCTGGAGCGAGGTTTTCTGGAACGATATCGACTATATGTTCATCGACATGCCTCCGGGGACCGGAGACGTGCCGCTGACCGTGTTCCAGTCCATTCCCTTGGATGGCATCATCGTCGTCACCACCCCGCAGGAGCTTGTCTCCATGATAGTGGAAAAAGCGGTCAACATGGCGTCTCTCATGAACGTGCCGATCCTCGGCATGATAGAGAATATGTCCTACGTCACGTGCCCGGACTGCGGGCGTAAGATCGAGGTCTTCGGTCCCTCCCGCGCGGAGGACGTGGCGGGCAAACTCGGCGTCCCGCTTCTCGCGCGGCTCCCCATGGACCTCACGGTCGCGTCTCTCTGCGACAGAGGAGTCGTCGAACTCTACGAGAACGAGTATATCGACAAAGCGGCGCTGGAGATCGAAAAGTTACTTCCGGTCGGGACTGCCGAACTGTAAATAACACTGAAAATCAATGTTGCAAAGGAGTAGCATTTTATGAAAAAACAAATGACCAATGTTCCGTTCAAGGAAACTGAAGAGCAGAGGAAAGCTCTTGACGCCGTGATCGAGAAATATCGCGGCACCGAGGGCGCCATGATGCCCACTCTTCAGGAAGCGCAGGACATCTACGGTTATCTTCCCACCGAGGTCCAGAGGCGTATCGCACTCGGACTCGGCAAGCCGATCTCCGAGGTGTTCGGCGTGGCGACATTCTATTCACAGTTCCTGCTCAACCCCAAGGGCGAGCATCCGATCAGCGTATGCCTCGGAACAGCTTGCTACGTCAAAGGGTCCGGCAAGATCATGGAGAAGCTTGAACAGGTCCTCGGAATAAAGAGCGGCAGCATCACCGAAGACCTGAAGTTCAGCCTTGACGCCACGAGATGCATCGGCGCCTGCGGACTCGCTCCCGTCATGACCATCGGCGAGGACGTTTACGGCAGACTTGATCCGTCTCAGGTTGAAGGAATACTTGCGAAGTATTGAGAGGAAACCAATGAAAATACGGGAACTGGA
>CACXCL010000196.1 GCA_902766115.1 uncultured Ruminococcus sp. | reverse complement strand
CTGCCTGTTTGCCCGAAAAACGGCAAAGCCGTTTTTCCGAAGAATATGCGCTCGCTTGCGTTTTTCGACCGCTGCCACTCGCGCAAACAGGCGATTGTCCCGCAAAACCGCTCGGGAACTGCCTGTTTGCCCGAAAAACGGCGATAAACGCCGTTTTTCCAAAGTTTATGTGTTGCCACCGGCAGCGGTCGTCTCGCTCCCCCGCGCTCTGCCCGAATACTAAAATTGTTAGTTGTAAACATCTGCCTCCCCCATCATCGCAATTATGTTACCGGAGAGCGTGTGAAAGAGAACTCAGGCGGTCGAAAAAAGCCTTCCCCTTGAGGGGAAGGTGGATTTGAGGGTCCCTGAGGACCCGAAAAGACGGATGAGGTGGATGCGGGAGTTCTTTCGACACCTCATCCGTCAGCTTCGCTGACAGCTTGTCTCGCTGCTGCCCGTTCACGAAGCGGGAGAGCACGACGGCGCGCTCCGGGGCGGCAAATATCCCTTCTTGACAAAACGCGTCATTTACGGTTATAATAGACTCACAAAAATACGATCGGAGGATCGACATATGAAAATGAAACTTCGTTTTGCAGCCGCTATCCTCGCCGTCGTCATGCTCGTCCTCTCCGTCCCGGCGTACGCCTCGGCGTTCTCCGACGTGAAGGACAGCCGATGGAGCGCTGAGGACATCGCCTACGCGGTGGAAAAAGGGTACATGAACGGCACCGGAGACGGTCTGTTCTCCCCCGCCGGCGCCATGACGAGAGCCATGGTCGTCACCGTGCTGTGGCGGCGTGAGAACTCCCCCAAAGTCAAATACAGCCCCGAGTTCACCGACGTGCCGGAGAAGGCGTACTACACCTCCGCCGTAATCTGGGCGAAGAACGCCGGTATCGTCAACGGAACGTCGAAGACGGAGTTCTCCCCGTCCGCCGACGTGACGAGAGAGCAGCTCGCAGCCATGCTCATGAGATACACCTCGTTCCTGCACTACTCCACAAGGGACCGCGCGGATCTGAGCGGCTTTGCCGACTCCGGCAAGGTTTCCTCATACGCCAAAGACTCCATGGCGTGGGCGGTGAAAATCGGTCTTATCACGGGGACCGACGCCACCACCCTCTCCCCCGGAAGCAAGGCGTCCCGCGAACAGTTCGCCGCCATTCTCAGACGTTATGACGGCGTGAAATTCGCCCACACCAACACGAAAGCGAAGTTCGAGCTGCTGTACCCCGAAGAGGGCGACGAGCTGTCCGTTCTCAACCCGCTTCAGGCGACCTTCGTGCGCCGGTTCTACATGGGCGAATACGACGATCCCGAGAATCCGGAGGCGGTATACGACTGGCTTGCCGAAGCGCAGACCGACCTTTTCCAGAGCGGCGTACACAACCCGTCTTATCCCGCCATGATAAACTTCCGCTGGACCTGCGATGACCCCGTCCGGATCCAGAGAGTTGAGATCTCCGAGGACGAGGACTTCTCCACCAAGGCGGACGTCACCATCGGAAGCGTCTTCTCCCTGACGAACGGAGTGTACTCCTGCAACGCTTCGAACTTCAGGCTCGGTACGAAATACTACTGGCGCGTCAGGACGGACTTCCGTTCCATAAGCGACGTGCAGAGCTTCACCACGGCTCAGGACCGCTACCGTCCGATATACCTTGAGGGCGGCACCAACATACGTGACCTTGGCGGCTGGGTCAACGCCGAGGGCAAGCGAATCAGGCAGGGCGCCATTTTCCGCGGAGCCGAGCCGGAGAGCTACGAATTCGAGGATCCCAACCAGTTCCTCACCGCCGAGGGCAGACGCCAGATGGCGAAGGATCTCGGCATAAAAACGCGTCTCGACCTTCAGGAGGAATCCCTTGTAGGGCTGCACATGCAGGGCGAGTGGTACGGCATAGAGTACTTCGTCAGGCCGAGCAAGCAGTGGCAGGATACCCTTTCCGGCGTGGGCGCCGAGTGGCTGAAGGAGATCATGGAGGTGGCGCTGGATACGTCGAAGTATCCGCTGTACTTTCACTGCTACGCCGGGGCGGACCGCACCGGAACAGTCGCCGGATACCTGGAGATCCTGCTGGGAATGGATATGAATGACGTAATATTCGATTACGACGTCACGTCCCTGTCCATTGTATATGAGAGAAGCTGGTACAACGGCACAGACGGCGCGAGGACGGTGTTCCTCGAGCAGTTGGCGCAAATGTACCCGGACCTTGCCACCCCGCAGGAACAGATCGAGGAGTATCTCGTATCCCTCGGCATCGCACGCGAGAAGATCGAGGCGTACAGGGATTATATGATATTGGACGATTGACGCGATCGTCCTAAAACAGGCGCCTTCGAATCCCTATGCAGCGAAAAAGAACAAGACCGCAGAAGGGACACTTGCCATAGAGCAAGTGTCCCTTTAATTCAGGAAAATATCAATGATCACTTGTGTTTTAAACAATGAATTGATAATTGTTTTTTTGCAAAAATGCGCTATAATTGAGTTACACCGGTGAAAAAACATGGAGGTGCATTGTATGCAACTTGAATTAGGAAAAAAGATACGTGAACTCCGTCATCGTGACGGACGCACACAGGAAATGCTTGCGGACGCTTTAGGCGTAACTTCTCAGGCAATCTCGCGCTGGGAGGCGAACGGTGGTTATCCCGATATGGAGATGATACCGTCGATAGCCAACTATTTTGGCGTTTCAATCGACGAATTGTTCGGATATGAAAACGACCGCGAACGAAAGATAGGTACG
>CACXCL010000195.1 GCA_902766115.1 uncultured Ruminococcus sp. | reverse complement strand
ATAACACCAACTCGCCTTTCGGCGATTCCTTTCCGACGGTTTTCCGAAAAAAACCTGTCAAGTTGTTCCGCGCTATATACAAATCAAGGAAAATATAGTATAATAAAAACGTCACGGACGACGGCGTCCCCGGGGGAACGCGGCATACGGCGCGGACCTTTTTGCGACGTTCCCGGAGGGGGAAAGTCACAGGTCGTTTAGGGCAATAACCTCATAAAGGATACCACATCTCGAAAAAAAAGTCAAGCATTTTTTGCACGATAGTCTCCCGCACCGCTTCTTCAGGGACGAAAAACGGGAGTCGATCCTCCACGAAAGGAGATAAAGGACGGATGAAAAAAACAGTATCTCTCGACGATCTTCATTCCAAATCGGCGTTCATTATCGACATGGACGGAGTCATCTACCACGGGAACAGACTCCTCCCGAACGTGCCGGATTTCGTCAACTGGCTGACGGAAAACGAAAAGGAATTCCTGTTCCTCACCAACAGCAGCGAGCGTTCCCCGAGGGAGCTCTCTCTGAAACTTAAGAGAATGGGTCTCGACGTCTCGGAGGAGCATTTCTATACCAGCGCCCTCGCCACGGCGTCGTTCCTGAAGAGCCAGTGCCCCGGAGGAAGCGTTTACGTCATCGGAGAACCGGGACTGGTGAACGCTCTCTACGACGCGGGGCTGTCAATGAACGACTATAATCCTGACTACGTGGTTTTCGGCGAAACGAGATCCATCTCCTACGAGAAGATCGAGCACGCCGTGCTCCTGGTCCAGAACGGCGCGAATCTTATCGGAACGAATCCCGACCTGACAGGTCCCACGGATTCCGGTATAATGCCCGCGTGCCGCGCGCTGATCTCGCCCATCGTCCTCGCGACGGGGTGCGAGCCCTATTATATCGGCAAGCCAAATCCGCTGATGATGCGCCACGCGCTGAAACGGCTCGACGTATCGCGAAAGGACTCGGTCATAATCGGCGACAGGATGGACACGGACATCGTCGCCGGGATCGAAAGCGAGCTCGACACTGTGCTGGTCCTGTCCGGCGTCACGGATCTCGATACGCTCAACAAGTTTTCCTACAAGCCGAAATATATTATGAACGGAGTCGGGGATATTATTCTCGACGAGGTCCCTCTCCTCGCCTGACGCAGTCCTTTATCACCCCGAAAAGAACTCCCCCTCCGCCGAGTATCAGCACAGCGCCGAAGATCCTTGATACGATCCCGGCGGGAAGCGAGTTCCTGAGGCGCGATCCTGCGAAGATCCCCGGGACGCCGAAGACGGTGAATACCGCAAGAAGCGCCGGATCGATGTTTCTCGCGCGGAAATGGACGGGAAGCGCCGCGCAGGACGCGGCGACGAACGCGGCGAGATTTTTCAGCTGGGAGCCGATCTGTTCTCCTCCCCGGAAAACCGTCAGGTAGACCACAAGCAGCCCTCCGCCTCCGGCGCCGGAGCCTGCAAGGACCGAGAACGCCGCCACGGCGACGATATCGAATACCGCGCTCACGCCTCTACCTCAGGATCATGTTGATCCCGCCCGCCACCGATACGGCGGCGAACAGCGATCTCAGTATTCTTCCGCGCATCTTCCCGGCGAGCAGCGCTCCGGCGAGTCCTCCCGCCGCCGCGGGAAGTATCAGAGTGAAAAACGACAAGGGATCGGTCGCGGAAGCTCCGGAGTAGGTGAACAGGGAGATCGCCGACAGGGGGAAGACCGCCGCCATGGCTGTGGCGAGATGATCCTTTGACCGGTCGTCTCCGCCGCCGGATATGACGAGGCAGATAAAATAAAACACAGTCCCCGCGCCGGTGCCGAGGATACCGTTGACCGCTCCCGCAAGCGACGAACCCAAAGCGGCGACGGCGAATTTCGCCGCACCGCTGAGACGGCGCGATTTGTCCATAAGACGCCTCCCGAAATCCCGCACTTGAAAAATCGAAGGATTTTTAGTATAATAATGGTTTAGATAGTCAAAAAGACCCGCAAATCCATTGTCGACGTATTTTGTGAAGAATAATCGCCCGGCGGGCGAAGAACAAAAAAGGTAAGGTAAAATAAATGCCGAAAACCGGATCATCTTCTCCGGGAGGGAAGAAACCGACGCGATCGGGCGTCAAAAACAGAAATACCGCCGCCTCCGGATCGAAGGCCCCCGATAAGGGCGCGTCCTCCGTCGCGGAAGGACCTTTTTCCGTAAAGATCGTACTTGCGATAGTTGCGGTCCTTTTGCTCGTCTTCATGTTTGCAGGCAACAGGTCGGGGTCCCTTGGCGGAGCGGTCAGACGTTTTCTTCTCGGGATGAACGGCGCCGCCGCGTACGTGCTGCCCCTGCTCATTATTTTCGGCATCGTCATCTGGAGCCTTAAGCAGCCCTTGAAAACGGCGGTCTGGAAGACCGTTTGTCTCCTGCTCGCGCTGATCTTCTCCTCCGTGCTGCTTCATATCTTTTTCGACGGCGCGCCGAGCACCTTTCCCGGCGACCACTACGCCAGAGCCGCGGAACTCCGCGGAGGAGGCGTCGTCGGCGGTGTGCTGGGACAGCTGCTGGTAAATCTAATCGGCAAAATAGGTACTTTTGTGGTCGCCTTCGCGGTCATGTTTATCTGCATCATTTTCCTGCTGGGGTTTACCCCGAAGACGTTCATCGAGCTTATGGCGGACAAGGCGGCGGACCGCAAGGAGAGACGCGCCGCT
Source organism: uncultured Ruminococcus sp. (assembly GCA_902766115.1). Taxonomy (GTDB): domain Bacteria; phylum Bacillota; class Clostridia; order Oscillospirales; family CAG-272; genus RUG11130. The sequence continues at coordinate 21,819 of CACXCL010000195.1, read as the reverse complement.
GAAAAGCTCCGCGAGAGAGAAGAGAGGGCAAAGAGGGAAAAGTATGAAGAAGACCGGTACGGTATCCGCGAGGTCGACTTCCCGGGCGAGATCCCGGATGAGGTCCCGGACGATGTCCTGGACGAGGTCCCGGACGAAGTACCGGAAAAGAGAGACAGATGGTTCAGGAGGGAGCGCAGAGGCGCGAGGGCGCCCGAGGTGAACGAGCCCCTGACGTTCAGATTCAAGAGGAAAAAACCGTTCACGCCCGATATCGACATCGACGACGACGAATTCCCGGAGGACGGGCGGGACGAGACGACCGAGACTCAGGACGAGATCGACGAGCGCATCTTCAGAGAAGTGATGGAGAAAACGCGCAGACGCCAGATGCTCGACGGCGAGGACGTGGCGGAATACGCCGACGACGACGTTGAGATCCCGGAGATCATCGACGTGCCGAAAAACACGGAACAGTCCGGCAGGTACGCCGGAGAGATGAACGACTCCGAACTGCTTGAGCGTCTGAACCGGGAGTACATCGGAGGAGACAGTCGACCGGAGAAAAAAGAAAAGCCCGAGCCGAAAAAGAAATATATGTTTCCCCCCATCGATCTGCTTCACGAGGACACGGACAAAAAGGATACCGACGTCAGGGAGGAACTCCACGACAATGCGGTCAAACTTGTGGAAACGCTCCGCAGTTTCAACGTGAGAACAAGGGTGGAGAACGTGTCGCGGGGTCCCGCCATCACCAGATACGAGCTTCTGCCCGAGCCCGGCACGAGAGTCCGCTCGATCCTCAATCTGGTGGACGACATCTCCCTTAACCTTGCTACCACCGGGGTGCGCATAGAAGCGCCGGTCCCGGGCAAGTCCGTGGTGGGGATCGAGGTCCCGAACAAAAATAAAGCGGTGGTACATCTGAGGACCCTCATCGGCAACAGGACGTTCAGGAAGAACGACTCGAAGCTGTGCTGCGCCCTGGGAGAGGACGTTGCGGGCGAGACCGTGTACCTCGATATCGGCAAGATGCCGCACCTGCTCATAGCCGGCGCCACCGGCATGGGTAAGTCCGTGTGCATCAACAGCCTTATAGTAAGTCTGCTGTATAAAGCCTCCCCTGAAGAGGTAAAACTTATTCTTGTGGACCCGAAGAAGGTCGAACTGAACATCTATAACGGGATACCGCATCTTCTCGTTCCCGTGGTCACGGATCCCAAAAAGGCGGCGGGTTCGCTGTCGTGGGCAGTTTCCGAGATGGAGAGAAGGTTCGGTCTCATCGAGGCTGTGGGAGTCCGTGACGTGACGGCGTTCAACGAGATCACGAAGAACGATCCCGAGTACGAATTCCTGCCCTATATCGTTATCATCATCGACGAGCTCGCCGACCTCATGATGACAGCTCCCGACGACGTGGAGAAGTCGATCTGCAGGCTCATGCAGAAGGCGAGAGCGGCGGGGATGCACGTCATCATCGGTACTCAGAGACCGTCCGTCGACGTCATAACGGGTCTTATCAAGGCGAACATCCCGTCGCGTATCGCGTTCACTGTGGCGTCTCAGGTAGACTCGCGCACCATTATCGACAGGGCGGGCGCGGAGAACCTGATAGGCCGCGGCGACATGCTTTATCTTCCCGTCAGCGCATCGAAGCCCATCCGCGTGCAGGGAGCCTACGTCTCCGAGGGGGACGTGGAGAAGGTAGTCACTTTCATCAAGGAGAAAAACGGCACCGACGCGACATATTCGAAGGAAGTCATCGATAAAATCGAGGAAGCGGCGGAGAACGTGGGCCGCAAGAAGGGAGAGGGATCCTCCGACGGAGAACCGTCCGGAGACGACGATCCCATGCTCCGCGAGGCGCTGGAGCTCGCCGTGAGCAGCGGTAAGATCTCCACGTCCCTGATACAGCGCAAGCTGTCTCTCGGGTACGGCAGAGCGGCGAAGCTGATCGACCGGATGCAGGAGCTGGGTTACGTGAGCGAACCTTCGGGTCAGAAGCCCCGGGAGGTGCTCATAACCCGCGAACAGCTCATGGAAATGAAAATGAGAAACGAAGACGGCGTCCTCCCGGAGGGCGGCGCAGACGACGGAGAATGACCGCCAAAAAGGAGAAAAACATGATCTACGTATTGCTTGCGGACGGATTTGAAGAGGTGGAGGCGCTGACTCCGGTGGATATACTTCGCCGCGGAGGGCTCTCCGTCACTACCGTCGGCGTGACAGGCAAAGCCGCCACGGGATCTCACGGGATCGCGACGGCGTGCGACGTCACCGGAAAAGATGCTTTGAAGATGCTCGGAAAGGAACCCCCGGAAATGCTGATTCTTCCCGGAGGGATGCCCGGGACCCGCCACATCGACTCCTGGGAAGGAACGGACGTTTTCATCAAAGCGACCGTCGACGCGGGCGGATTTCTTGCCGCCATATGCGCGGCTCCGTCCGTCCTCGGAAAAAGAGGACTGCTGAGCGGCAGATCTGCCGTCTGCTATCCTGGATTTGAAAAGTACCTCGAAGGAGCTGAGACCGGGAACGGGAAGGTCGTCCGCGACGGGAAGATCATTACCGCCAGGGGCGCCGGGTGCGCCATGGAGTTCGCTCTTGAGCTTCTCCGCGCCTTGCGGGGAGACGAGGCTGCCCGGGATGTTGCAAAATCCGTTATTTACCGGTGATCGGGGATCTCCCGACCCACGTGATTCAGAAAGGAGTGTTCCCCATTTATTCCGGTTCCATAAAAAAAGAAAAAGATGAGATGAGGCAGGATTACATCGGACTCCGACGCGCCATGGACAAGGAAGAAAAGGCGCGACGGGACCGTGCGATCTGCGACGCGGCGACGTCCCTCGTCAGCTTCAGATACGCGGAGTACGTTCTTCTCTACGCGTCCGCCGAGGACGAGATAGACGTATATCCGATCGCTCTCGCCGCGTGGGAGAAGGGAAAGAAGGTCGCCTTCCCCAGATGCGAGAAAAGCACCCATACGATGAACTATCATATCGTATCCTCTCTTGACGAACTGAAGCCCGACAGCTACGGCATCAGCGAGCCGTCCGGGGATCTTCCGGTGTTCGACCCCGGGTTCGACTCCGGAAGCGCGGTTTGTTTCGTTCCCGGTCTGGTATATGACAGATCGGGCTACCGTCTCGGATACGGCAAGGGCTTTTACGACAGATATCTTTCCGCCTTCTCCGGCTGCAGGATCGGCGTGGTATACAGCGATTTCATACTGAACGCGGTGCCCCGGGGCAGGTACGACGTGACCGTGGACATCCTTCTCACCGAAAAAGGCGTAAAGAAAGTCAAAAAATAGAAGATATCCGGTCTCCCGGAGGGAAAGGAGGAAAAATGTGAAGATAAAGTCTACTCTGGCGGCTCCTGTCCTGTTGATCGTTGTCTTCGGACTCGTCACTCTCAGCCGTTTCATACCGGCGGCGCGCCTTATGGCGAACGACAATCCGTATCTCGCGACGATCGTCATCGAACTTCTCATTTTCGCGCTCCCGTCCCTGTTTTTCTGCACGCTCCGGGGCTCCGGCTACCGCTCGCGCCTGAGACTGAGGCTGATCCCTCTGTCCTCGATCATTTTCATGATCGCCGCGGCGGCTCTGCTCGTCACCGGCAGCTTTCTCCTGGGCATTTTGATGTATTCCGTCGCTCCCGCGGCGTTCACGGCGTCATCGACCAGTACATACGCCGCGTTTGCCATGAACCCGGGTATCTTTGACGGGGTCTATCTTGTGGTCGCGTTCGCGTTGCTTCCCGCCATCACGGAGGAGCTTCTGTTCCGGGGGATAATCCTCGCCGAATACACCTCTCAGGGAGTTGCCTGCGCCGTAATCATGAGCTCGCTGACCTTTGCGATGAGCCATTTCAGCTTTGTAAGGCTTCCGATATATCTTTTCTGCGGGCTGGTGCTCGCGGCGGTGGCATTCGCCACCAGGTCTCTTATCGCCACGGTGATTGTACATTTGGTAAACAACGTTTTCGTGCTGTTTTTCGAGAACTACGTGGTATACGTGGCAAAGAGGCAGAACATAAGCAGTATCCTGGCGCTCTTCATTCTCCTGTCGATCGCGTTCATCGCGGCGATAGTGATGGCTTTCGAAGCGTCGTCCATATACAGGTCCTACGGAAAAAACAACGCAGATTCCTCGTATCTGCCCGATCCGGGTGAAAAAAAGTCCCGGGTGCGAGCATTCAGCGAGGCATTCTTCTCTCCGACGTTTCTCATCCTTCTCGTTCTGTGGGCGGCGGTAACTTATCTTTACTGACGCGCCGGCATAACGGCGGGATCAGATACTGAAGGCACGGAAAGGCAGGTGTCGCAGAGTGAATAACGATGAAATGAACAACGGTCTTCCGAATACGGAACTCAATGCGGCGGGCGAAACCAAAACGACTCCGCCGACGCAGCGCAGGCGTCCCGTGAGGGCGCTCCGTCCCGCAAGGGACGCCGCAGGCACGGTTTCAAAACAGGAAGCGGGCGATACGCCGGGCGGACAGACCGCTCCCGGATCGCAGAATATCAGAAGACCTGTCCGCGCGCTCCGTCCATCGCGGGGCGGGGACGGGTTGACAGGCGAAGCGAAGGATAAGACCGACCGGACAAGGCAGATCAGCATGCCGGAACAGCCGCCGTCCGACGTCACCCTGACAGGCGAGGCGGCGGATATGGTCGTCGGTGAGACCGGGAAAAAGAAAAGGAAGAACGGCGGGGACGGCGATGCGGAGGGAAGACGCGTTTCCGATATCGTCAAATGCATCGCATACGTGACGTTCGTGCTTATCGCCGCGATCCTTATCTCCGTGTTCATCATCATGGTGGCGAACGACATGTACGCCTTCGTGAAGTCCGCCGAGCCGGTGACCGTCACCATCCCGGAGGACGCGACCCTCGATCAGGTGGCGGATATCCTCCATGACAACAGGATAATCAGATACCCCGGCATATTCAAGATGTATGCCAAAATGAAAAAAGACCCCTGCGAATTCTACGCGGGAGAATATACCGTCACGGCTCAGCTCGGATACAAGGAGCTGCTCAGGGAATTCAGGCCGAAAACGCCTCAGGGAGTCTCATGGGTGACGATCCCGGAGGGCTACACCACGGACGAGATCATCGATCTCCTTGTGGAGACCGGGATCGGGACGCGGGAGAAGTACGTCGACGTGATCAACAACTACGACTTCGACTACTGGTTTATCGACGAACTGGGCGACGACTGGGCGGCGGACGGCAGGTTTTACCGCCTCGACGGGTATCTTTTCCCGGACACCTACGAGTTCTACAACGCATCCAGCGAGGAGACGGTCATCGGCAAGATGCTCTACAGATTTGACACCATTTTCACCGACGAATACCGTCAGGGCGCGGAGCTCATGGGATTCTCCGTGGACGACATTATCACCATAGCGTCCATCGTTGAGAAGGAAGCGGGGAGCCCCTCGGATTTCAGCACGGTGTCGTCCGTGTTCCACAACAGGCTCGCGGCCCCGTACGACTTCCCGTATCTCGAGACCGACGCGTCCATCGTTTACGCGATCCAGCACGAGACCGGCAAGAGGCCGAAACTGACGGCGGAGGATTTGCAGTACGACTCTCCGTATAACTCCTACACTCATCCCGGACTTCCTCCGGGGCCCATATCCAGCCCCAGTAACAGCGCGATGCTTGCGGCGCTGAACCCGATCCGGACAAACTATTATTTCTTCGTATCCTCCGGGGACAGGACCTATTTCTCCGTGACGAGAGCGGAGCACGAGGCGAAAGTGGCTGAGATCAACGCCGGGCTCGAAGAGGAAAACGCTCCCGGCGAATAAAAAAAGAACGGGCTGTCTGCCGCTGTTCCCGAAGGACAGCCGGCGGGACGGCCCATTTTGTGATCACGGTTTTCCGACTTCGGTTTTTTCGGTCTCCTCATTTTCCTCGACCGATACTTTTTCCTTCTTGCTTTTCCTCCGGAGCGCGAGCAATTTGTTGATCTCCGCGCCGAGCAGAAGGATTATCATGCAGAAGTACATCCAGAGCATGAGAAGAATCAGCGCGGTGAGACTGCCGTACAGATACGACGCTCCGCTGGAATATATGGCGTAGAGAGAATAGATGTATGAGAACAGGATCCACCCCGCCGCGGCGAAGAGAGCCCCGGGGAGGTGGTAAATGAGCTTCTTCCCGATGAAGTCGCCGCGTCTGTTGGCGGCGTAGTACAGGATCCAGAAGAACAGCGCCATGAAGACGAAGATCACCGGAGCGCGGAACGCGATGACCGAGTCGATGATCCCCTTGAACCGCGGGAACCGTGTTACGGCGGCCTTGTGCATGAGTTTTCCGAACAGGATCAAAGCGATGGTGAGGATCATCATGACAAGAAACGCCAGCGTGTAGAGAAAAGACATCAGGATGTCGCGCAGAAACGAGTTTGTCGGGTGTGATCTGTATACGGTGGCAATTCCGCCACGGATGGAGTAGAGGGCGCGCGACGCCATCCAAAACGCCGTTATCGCCGATATGGAAATGAGATTTATCGGCGGTCTCTCGTAAAGCTCCGAGATCACGTCCAGATAGAGCCTCCCGATGCTCTGGGGGAGGGAAGCGCCGAAGGACGCCATGAGCTCATATGCGCCGTCGGGGATGATAAAGCTCGAGAGACTGATCAGCAGCATAAGGAACGGGATCGAGGAAATGACGAAGAAAAACGACGTCTCTCCGGCATAGACCGTCACCCGGTCCTCGAGCATGCTGTCGAGGAAGTCCTCGACGAAGGTCTTGAACCGTCTCAGGTTGAGCGATTTACTTCTTTTTTTCAATTCAGCGGTCCTTTCGGAACGGAAAAGTATCCGGGGCACGGAGACACGGATCCGGTACCCGTATCATTGTACTCTTTTTTCAGGATTTTATCACATTTTGCTCCCGCTGTCAATGGCGGGATGTCGACGGCTTTCGCGCCGCCGGCGAGGAGGGGTCATGTTTTACGTAGGATGTCACATGTCAAAAACGGGCGGATACAGCGGTACCGCCAAAAGGATCCTTGAGATGGGCGGGAACACCTATCAGGTCTTCACGAGGAACCCGAGAGGGAGCGGAGGCTCAGCCGCGGATCCCGCGGATATTGCCGAGCTCAACAGGATCGTCCGGGAAAACGGGATGCATCCGCCGCTGGCTCACGCCCCCTATATCTACAATCCCTGCGCTGCGGACGGGCATATCAGGGAATACACCGCCGACACCATGAGGACGGAACTCATGATGCTGGAGGGGATCGAAGGCGCTCTCTACAACTTCCATCCGGGGAACCACGTGGGACAGGGCGCGGACGAGGGAATACGCCTTATCGCCGGGATGCTTAACTCCATCCTGTGGGAAGGAATGAAAACCACCGTTCTGCTTGAGACAATGGCGGGAAAGGGAACGGAGATAGGAAGATCCTTCGAGGAGCTTGCCCGGATCATCGATCTTGTCGAGCCGGGACTCCGGGATCACATGGGCGTGTGCCTCGATACCTGCCACGTTCACGACGGAGGGTACCGTATATCAGAGGACCCCGCCTCCGTTCTGGCGGAGTTCGACCGGGTCGTGGGACTCGACCGGCTGCGCGCCGTACACGTGAACGACAGCAAAAACCCGGTAGAAGCTCACAAGGACCGTCACGCGAAGCTGGGAGAGGGATACATAAGGAAGGAAGCGTTTGAGTACCTTGTGAACTGCGACGAACTTGAAGGAGTGCCGTTCTACCTCGAGACGCCCAACGATGAGGCGGGATACGAGAGGGAGATCGCGTATCTCAGATCGCTGAGAAAAAAGGATTGACGGATTTGAAAAAGAATGACAGATTCCCGACGGAGCTGCTGCGCGGGCTTGAGGGACGGATGTGTATTGACGGGGACGGCCGCACGGCGCCGGAGTCGCTGTTTGACCTTGTGTCATCCCTCGGCGCGGACGGGAGCGACGTTCCCCCGGAGCCGGCGGTGAAGGTCGGCGATTTGCGCGAGGACGCCGTCATCCCCGGAGCGGGGCGAAGGCTCCTCGGCGGGGTGACCGAGGGCGGCTTTGCCGTGACGCGCTTTAAACTGACTTCCGATACTCACGAATGAACCGGGAAGGCCTATGAAAAAAGAAATCAGGACAGTTTCAGAAACAGTAAAAGCAATAAAGGACGGAGCCGCGTCGCCGGACGGGGCGTGCCGTTCTTTTCTCTCGCGTGCCGGGAACGACACGCTCGGCGCGTTTATCACCCTCACCCCGGAGGAGGCGTATCGCGGAGCGGTCTCTGTCGAAGAACGGTTGAAAAACGGAGAGGATCTCCCGCTCGCGGGGGTCCCGGTCGCGGTGAAGGACAATATCTGCGTCGCGGGGGTCAGGTGTACCTGCGCGTCGAGGATGCTCGGGAACTACGTCCCGGCGTACAGCGCAACCGTTTGGGAGCGTCTCGAGCGGGCGGGAGCGGTGCTTGTAGGGAAGACGAACCTCGACGAGTTCGCCATGGGCTCGTCAGGCGAGACCTCCTTTTTCGGCGGGGTGAGGAATCCCTACGACAGGTCCCGCGTGGCGGGCGGCTCCTCCGGCGGATCCGCCGCTGCTGTTGCGGCGGGCTGCGCCGCGGCGTCCCTGGGTTCCGATACGGGAGGCTCGTCACGGCTTCCCGCGTCCTTCTGCGGGATCGTCGCGCTGAAGCCCACTTACGGGACGGTGTCCAGGTTCGGACTGGTATCATTTGCCCCGTCGCTGGAACAGATATGCCCCATGACACTGACCGTCGAAGATACGGAACTGATATACCGCGTTATATCCGGCGCCGACCCGAGAGATATGACTTCCGTCGATCCGGCGCCCGCGGAAGGCAAGCAGATAAGCCGGATGAATATCGCCCTGTGGTCGCCGCCGGGCGTTACCGAGGACGTGACCGGCGCGCTCCGGGACGCCGCCGGGATGCTCGAGGCTTCAGGCGCTCATGTGACAGGAATAGATTCTTTCTTCGACCCCGCGGAAGCGGCGGCGGTGTATATCGCCGTCTCGTCGGCCGAGGCGTCGTCAACGCTGTCCCGCTACGACGGGATAAGATACGGCTTCTCCGCCGGGACACCGTCGAGGACCCGCGGCGAGGGCTTTGGCGAGGGCGTAAAAGACAGACTTGTCACCGGCGCGTACGTGCTGACCGAGGACGGCGGCTCCCTCTACGGCAGAGCCCTGTCGCACAGGGCGCGCCTTGTCGCCTTGGCGGAGGAGGTGACCTCCCGCTACGACGTGATACTCATGCCTGCCGCACGCTCGGCCGCTCACCGCCCGGGAGACGGAGCGGGACCCGCGGAGGACGGGTTCAGCGACATATCAAACCTCAGCGGCACGCCGTCCCTGACCGTTCCGGTAAAGCTGAACGGCGACGGACTCCCGGTGGGAGTCGGACTTCTTGCGGCGCGGTTCCGGGAAGCGGTCCTTTTCGCCGCCGGCAGGGCGATCGAACGGGCTCGGGGCGCCTTCCCGCACCCGTCGGGGGAGGTGGAGTGATGGAAGGATTCGTCCCCGTCGTCGGTATCGAGATACACGTTGAACTTAAAACAAAATCAAAGGCGTTCTGCTCCTGCTCCGCCGGGTACGGAGGAGAACCGAACTCCAGGTGCTGTCCCGTCTGTCTCGGGATGCCCGGAACGCTTCCCGTGCTGAACGGCGAGGCGGTGCGCCTCTCCGCGCTTGCCGCCGTCGCCACCGGATGCACGGTGGCAAAGAGATTCCACTTCGACAGGAAGAATTACTTTTACCCGGACCTTCCGAAGGGGTATCAGATAACACAGCGGGACACGCCGATAGGGCGGGACGGAGCCGTCCGTATCTCCGTCGGAGGCGCGGAAAAGGAGATCCGCATCGAACGGATTCAGCTTGAGGAGGACGCGGGAAAACTGATCCACCGTCCCGGAGACGGCGTTACTCTCTGCGACTTCAACAGATGCGGCGTTCCGCTGATCGAGATAGTCTCGCGGCCCGATATGCGCTCCGCCGCCGAAGCGGCGGCGTACGTTGCCGAGATACGGCGCATCATGCGATTCTACGGGATCTCCGACTGCAAAATGAACGAGGGCTCCCTCAGATGCGACGTGAACGTTTCCGTCATGCGCGAGGGGTCGGACGCGCCGGGCGTCCGCTGCGAGATCAAGAACATCAACTCGCTGAACTTTACTGCGAAGGCCGTCGAAGCGGAATTCCGTCGTCAGTGCGACATTGTCTCCCGGGGAGGTACCGTCGTCATGGAGACGCGCCGCTTCAACGAGGACACAGGCGAGACCGAGCGTATGCGCGACAAGGAGACCGCCGTGGATTACCGGTTCATCCGTGAAGCCGATCTTCCCGATGTGACGCTGGACGATCCGTTTATTGAAGATCTGAGCCGCGAGGTGGGCAGAACGCCCGAGGAGAGGATGAGAGAATGGCGTGAGAGATGGGACCTGCGCGAGGACGACGCGTCGGTGATCTGTTTTTCGAGAGAGATGGCTGATTACTTCGAGCGAGCCGCCGCGGCGTGCGCCGATCCCCGGGCGGTCACTTCGCTCACCGTGGGAACGGTCATCCCGGAATTCGGGGACCGCGCTCCGTTCCCGCCGGAGCATCTCGCCCGGGCGGCGGATCTTTTCACCGCGGGCAGGCTGACCTCCACAGCGGTCAGAAAACTGATAAAGATCATGGCGGACTCCGGACTCGATCCGGACGGGGCGGCGAGGGAAAACGGACTGCTGACGCTGTCCGACAGGAATGAGATCCGGGCTCTGGTAGAGTGCGCGGCGGCGGCCGATCCCCGCTCCGTGTCCGATGTGAGACGCGGCAAGTCGAAGGCGAAAGCCGCCATAGTCGGCGGGGTGATGCGGCTGTCCCGCGGTTCCGCCGATCCGCGGATAACGGCGGAAGAGGTGGACGCGTTCTTCGCGGAGGACGGCGACTGAAGGCGACATGAAATCAAGACGCTTCATGAAAAATGAGGCGTCTTTTTTTGCGCCCTGACGAAAAACGCCGACCCGGTGGAGGACTGCCGCCGAAACGTGATCGGAAATGGCGGGAATGAGCAAAAACGCGGTTTTTATCGGAAAAAAGCAAAAAATCAGCGTTTTACATAAAAACATTTGTTCTATTTGCGCGAAAAAACGGAAAAATCGTCAATTTTTCGGAAAAAAACTGAATTTTTTTGAACAAAACACTTGCGTTTTCTTCCGTCATGCATTATAATAATGGCAACTAAGTGGAGCAAAATGCCACAAAATGGATGAAAAGGGAGGGATAATCATGCTGATGGGCAAGTATTCCCATTCGATAGATTCCAAAAACCGGCTGATCGTCCCGTCCCGTCTGAAGGATCAGCTCGGGCCCGTTGTCACCGTCATCAAGGACGTTGGCGGATGCCTCAGCATGTATTCCGAGAAGGAATGGAACGCATATTGCGCGGAGCTCCAGTCCAAGAGCAAATCCGAGGTCCGCGAGATAGCCAGATATTTGTATTCAAACGCCATAGAGGTCCAGCCCGATTCACAGGGCAGGATCCTGATCCCCCAGGAAATGCTGGAATACGCCGGCATAACGAAGAACGTCATGACTATCGGATGCGGCAAGTACGCCGAGATCTGGGCAGAGGAAAGATGGAACGAACAGGACCTCGGCAGCGAGCCTGAGAACATGGCGGCGCGGATGGCCGAACTGGGACTGTAACCGAAATGGAATTCAGGCACGCGTCGGTACTGCTTCATGAAGTCGTGGACGCTCTCTCGCCGGAGCGCGGAGGGGTGTTCGCGGACTGTACCGCGGGAGGCGGGGGCCACTCTTACGAGATCGCAAGGCGGCTTCCCAAAGGGGGGAGGCTGATCTCCCTTGACCGGGACCCGGACGCCGTTGCGGCGGCGAAGGAAAGACTCGCCGTATTCGGCGGCAAGGTGACCGTCGTCAAATCGGACTACTCCGAGATCGGCGCGGTGCTTGACTCTGTCGGCGCGGACCCTCTGAACGGAGTCATGTGGGATCTGGGCGTTTCCTCGTTCCAGCTTGACGAGGGCGAACGCGGCTTTTCCTATATGAAGGACGCGCCCCTCGATATGCGCATGGACCGGTCCGGAGGGATCACCGCGGAGGACGTGGTAAACGGATACTCCGCCGAGGAACTGAAACGGATCATTTGGGAATACGGCGAGGAAAAATTCGCCGGACCCGTTGCAAAAAACATCGTCAAAGCGAGAGAGAAGAAACGGATCACGACCACAGGCGAGCTTGCGGCTCTTGTTGCCGGGGCGATGCCTGCGGCGGCCAGACGGGCTGAGACCCAGCATCCCGCGAAGCGGACCTTCCAGGCGATCCGCATCGAGGTGAACGGCGAGCTGGACCAGATCGAACCGTCCATCCGTGCGGCGGTGGAAAGGCTCGCCCCCGGCGGGATCGCGGCGGTGATCACGTTCCATTCTCTGGAGGACCGGATCGTCAAGAGGACGTTCGCGGATCTGGCCACGGGGTGCATCTGTCCCCCGGAATTTCCGGTGTGCGTCTGCGGGAGGGTCCCGGTCGTCGAGCATGTGACGAAGAAGCCCGTCGTCCCGTCGAAGGACGAGACGGAGGAAAACCCGCGAGCACGAAGCGCGAAGCTGAGGATCGTCAGAAAACTGTGACCGCGGAGCGGCACGATGAATTTGAAAAAAAAGGAGGCAGAGCGATATGACTTACCAACCGTCAGTGAGGCAGATGAACAGCAGACGCTCTGCCGACGAGCTTTTAAGACGGTATGAATCGAGCGCGGCAGCCCGCAGGGCGAACGTCCGCAGGCAGGGTGAAGCGCGACAGAGACCCGCTCCGGCAAGAGCTGCCGGTGCCGCGTACGCCGGGCAGCTCCGTCGGCCCGCCTCCGGCGCGTACAGCAGGGAAGCGTATTACGACGCTCTCAGAAGAAAACAGATAGAGGAGAGGATCCGCCGCGAGGAAATGAGGCGCGCCGCCGAGGAGGAAAGGCGCAGGAGAAGGCTCGAATACCTGAAGGCGTGCGAGAAGAAACTCAAAGCGGAAAAGGCCGCTCAGATAAAGAAAGAAAAGGCGGCGTCCTGCGCCGAGGCGAAACGTATCGAAAAGGAGAAACTTGCGAGAGAAGTCAAAGTCGCGAAAAGCCGCATCTCTTTTTCTTTCGTGATGATCCTTCTCATCGCCACCTGCATGCTGATGGCGGTGATATTCAGCTTCGCTCAGGTCAGCAAGTCCACCGGTGAGCTTTCGGACGCAAAGAGCAGACTTGAAGCGCTGAAGGCGGAGGACAAGGAACTGGACTTCGCCCTGGAACAGAAGAACGATATTCGTCTCGTGGAGCAGATAGCCACGGAGAAGATCGGCATGGTCAAAGAGGGCTCCGTGGAAAAAAGGTTCATATCCATGTCGTCCGGCGACTACATAGAACTCGAAAACACCGCGACCGAAAACACCGGACGCCGGAGCAATCCGCTCGGAACGGTCCTGTCGTCCTTCTCATCCGTGTTCGACAACATCATGGATTACGTAGGCTGAATGTGAACAGACTCCGTGACAGTATAATCCGTCACGGCACGTCATAATATAAGTAACGGAAAAAGCGGGTCGGCAGACGTGCCTTCCCGGCGCATCGTGGCACAAGGACCTTGTGCCGCTTTGCGATAATAAGGGGTTTTTTATGGGAACTGAAAAAAACAGAACAGACAGAAAAACGTTTCACAGACTTGTGATCGCTTTTTGTCTTTTTGCGGTCGCCGCGCTGGTGATAATCGTCCGTCTGGCGTTCTATCAGATCAGGGATTACAAGGTGTATCAGGACCGTGTTCTCGACCAGATGACTGTCACGGCGAACGTCAATCCGCGCCGCGGCGACATCCTGGACACCAACGGGAATCCTCTCGCCACCAACAAGACCGTTTACAACGTGATCATCTCTCCCAGCGACATGAAGGACTATCAGGAAAAAGTGGACGAGGTGAACTCCGACTCGAAGAAGGACAACGACATCCTCTTCGACTGGACGTCTGCCGACGGCACCTCGTCGTACCGGGGAACGAACGTGAAGGATTTTGTCTGCACGTTCCTCTCTTCCATCCTGGACGTGGACTATAACTTCGTCGCCGAGAAAGCGTCCAAGGAAAACAGGATGTACGAGCTGATCAAAAAGGACGTTGAGGAAGAGGTAAACGAGGAGATCCGCTCCATTATAGCGAAGTATGATCTCGCGAACCAGGTTTACGACCGGGCGTCCTCAAAGCGGTTTTACAACTACGGGGACCTTGCATGCCACGTAATCGGATTCACCAACTCCGACGGGGTGGGCATCTACGGACTCGAAAAATACTACAACAACGTACTGGAGGGTACCTCGGGCAAATACATCCTCGCTCAGGACGCGAAAAAGAGAGATATGCCCTTCGAGTATGAGACGTACCTGGAGACGGAGAACGGATGCTCGCTGGTTCTGACTCTTGACAGATACGTCCAGATGGAGCTGCAGAATCAGCTTGAGGCCACCTACTACGACTCAGCGGCGGGCAACCGGGTCACCGGTATCGTCATGGACGTGGAGACCGGAGGTATCCTCGCCATGGCGACGTATCCGTCCTTCGATCTTAACTCGCCCTTTGAGCTGGACGAGGACTCCTTGAAGGAGCTTGCGGGACTGGAGGCCGGCACCGACGAATATAACGACAAGCGCCTGGAGCTGCTGTACCGCATGTGGTCCAACAATGCCATCACCGAGACGTATGAGCCGGGGTCGACGTTCAAAATAATCACCACGGCGGCGGCGCTTGAAGAGCAGGTCGTCACCTTTGACACCCCGTTCACCTGCACCGGTTCGCTCACTGTGCCGGGATATCCGAGACCCATCGCATGCCACTATACGGCGGGTCACGGAACGCTGGCGTTCCGATACGGGCTCCAGCAGTCCTGCAACCCCACGCTGATGCAGGTCGCGGCGCTCGTCGGAGAGGACAAATTCTACGACTATTTTGAGGCGTTCGGATACACGGGCAAGACCGGGATCGACCTCCCGGCGGAGACGGGCGGGATCTTCTCATCACGCAAGGATTTCAACGGAGTGTCCCTGGCGGTCTATTCCTTCGGTCAGACGTTCAAGACCACTCCGCTCCAACAGCTTACGGCCATCGCCACCATCGCCAACGGCGGATACTACAAGACGCCTCATCTCATGAAAGAGATCGTGGATGAGGACGGAAAGGTCATAAAGAGCTACGAGACCGACGTCAGAAGGCAGGTGGTCAGCACCGACGTGTGCAGATCCATCGCGGACGTTCTCGAGGACGGCGTTTCCCACGACGGAGGCGCGAAAAACGCATACGTCCGGGGATACAAGGTAGCGGCGAAGACCGGCACCTCGGAAAAAAGAGACAAAGTGGACGAGAACGGCGAAAAATCCTACCGGGTGGGCTCCTGCGCGGCGTTCGCACCGTCGAACGACCCGAAAATAGCCGCCATCATAGTCGTCGACGAGCCCATGAACGGCGCGGTCTACGGAAGCATAGTCGCCGCACCCTACATCTCAAAACTGTTTTCCAATCTGCTGCCGTACTTCGGCGTGGAAAAGCAGTACTCCGAAAAAGACCTGGGATCTATGGAAATCGTCGTTCAGGGATACGTCGGTTCGTCCACCGAGATCGCCCGTCAGGACCTTATCGAAAAGGGTATCGGATTTGAAATCATCGGCAGCGGAGACACGGTCACGGCTCAGATACCCGCCGACGGCACCGTGATGAGCAGCGACAACGGAAACGTGATAATCTACTGCGGAGAAGCGACTCCGGAGCCCACCGTCGAGGTGCCCGACCTCTCCGGCAAGGGCGCGGACGTTGCCAACGGGATGCTGGCGAGCAGCGGCCTCAACGTGAGAGTCATCGGGTCGTCAGACGGCGCGTCCACCCAGGTGGTGAAACAGGATCCCGCCGCGGGCACCATGGTGCCGCGGGGAACGGTGGTGGAGATAGAGCTGATGTACATGGACGGAACGGACTGACGCGCACCCCGTCCCGGAAGTTTAAAGATATTCTTACTTCCGGAGGCGAGCGATGAAACTTGAAGAACTGCTGAACGGCGCGGAGGCGATCAGGTGGGGCGCCGATCCCGCCCTTGACGTGACGGGGATAGCGTCCGATTCGAGAAAAATAAAGGAAGGATACGTTTTCGTCGCCATCCGCGGCACGAAACACGACGGGAACGTATTTATTCCCGACGCCGTCAGACGGGGCGCTGCCGCCGTTGTCACCGACACCCGGCGTGCGACGGGGTGCCAAAGCGTTCTTGTTAAAAACGCAAGACACGCGGAGGCGGTCATGTGGAACAACGCCGCTGGCGACCCCGCCGCCGGAATGACGGTGATAGCGGTCACCGGGACCAACGGGAAAACGTCCACATGCTTTATGCTGCGGGAGATATTCGCCGCCTCAGGACGCACGCCGGGTATGATCACCACGGTCAGATCGTCGGTGGGCGACAGGATCATCGATACGGGAGGAGGCTCGTCCTTATCGGACGCCGACGCGGCTATGACGACTCCCGACCCGGAGATCTTCTATCCCGCCGTGGCGGAGATGAGAGAATGCGGAGCCGACGTGCTCATTTTCGAGGCGTCGTCCCACGCGCTCGACCAGAGAAAACTGGATCCGGTCTCCCCGGACGTTGCGGTGTTCACCAATCTTTCCGAGGAACACCTCGACTACCACGGGACCATGGAAAACTATTTTAAGGCAAAAGCGCGTCTCGCCGAATCGGCGAAAACGCTTGTGATAAACGCGTCCGATCCTTATATGGCACGCCTCTCCGATATGTTCCGGGATAAAAAAACAGTCAGATGCTTCCCCGGAGGGCAGACAGGACAGGGCAGGGATACGGTCAGCGCGCTGAGACGGGAACTTTTGGGCGTTGACGGGATCAGATATCTTTACTACTCCCGGGACGCGGTCTTTCAGGTGACGTCCCCGATACCGGGAGATTTCACCGTATCGAACACCATGCTCGCCGCGGCCGCCGCCCTTGAAGCGGGGGCGAAAACCGACGCGGTACGGCGCGCGCTCGGCAGGATGCGCGGAGTCCCGGGCAGACTTGAAAAGATCGACGTCAATTCGCCGTTCACGGTTTTCGTGGATTACGCGCACACTCCGTCGGCTCTGGAGGAGATCCTGAACACGGTCCGCTCCTTCAGAAGACCGGGGCAGAGGATAACCGTCGTCTTCGGATGCGGAGGCGACAGGGACAGATCGAAAAGGCGGAAAATGGGGCAGATCGTCTCGTCACTTGCCGACCTTGCCGTGATAACGAGCGACAACAGCAGGACCGAGGACCCGGAGTCGATCATCGGAGAGATAATGTCCGGCGTCGACCGGGAAAGGCCCCACGCCGTGATACCCGACAGAAAGCAGGCGATAGAATACGCTCTTTCTGTGGCGGGATGCGGCGATATAGTCATTCTCGCGGGGAAGGGACATGAGAAATATGAGATCACGTCCGCCGGGATGAGACCTTTCGACGAGATCGGGATCGTGAAACAGATACTCGGGGAAAAACACTGAAAAACACGCCGCGCACCGGCGTACTGGAACAGGAAGGGCTGGAAAAAAACAAAAATGAGCGTTAAACTGAAGCTTTGGAATCCAACGGTCCGGGAAATATCCGACATCGTGGGCGGAAAGATCGAGACAAGAAACGGGGCCGATGACAAAATAAAGATATCCGGAATAGCGACATCATCAGCCGAGGGCGGAGAAGGGATAATGTTCTGCGCCATCAAAGGGAGCCGCGTGGACGGAGCGGATTTCGTCCCGGAAGCGGTCTCCCTCGGTACCGTGTGCGTGCTGACCACCGGTCTTACGGCGGCGTCCGACGGGGTGACGGGTCCCATTGCGGCGATAATCGTGGACGACGTGATCCGCGCCCTCGGGACACTCGCCGCAAAGTACAGGGACAGGTCCCGCGCGACCTTCGTGGCTGTCACCGGAAGCGTCGGCAAAACGACGACCAAGGAGATGATCGCGTCCGTGGCGTCTTCCAAGTTCAAGACTCACAAGACCAAGGGCAATTTCAACAACGAGCTCGGCCTTCCTCTGACGCTGTTCGAACTTGAGCCGGACGACAAGGTCTCGGTCATCGAGCTCGGCATGAGCAATCTCGGCGAGATCGAATACATGTCGAAGATCGTACGCCCCGATATCGCGGTGATCACAAACATCGGCACCTCTCACCTGGCGAACCTTGGGACCAGAGAGAATATCTGCCGTGCGAAAATGGAAATCTGCGCCGGAATGAGCGACAGCGGCGTTCTCCTTCTCAACGCGGACGAGCCGCTGCTTTACAACGAGTATCTGAAGGCGGACAGAAAGCCGAAACTCATGAGCACCTTCAACAGGAACGGCGATTTCCGCGCGGTCAACATAAGGACGAGGACCGACGGTTCCACCTTTGACCTGATTTACTCCGATAAGGTCGCCACAAACGTGGAGGTGAGCGTCCCCGGAAGACATAACGTATACAACGCCCTGGCGGCGTTTTCGGTGGGCATACTTCTCGGCGTCGACATCGAAAATATAAGAAAAGGGATTGCGTCGTATCTCGGGACGAACATGAGACAGTCCATATACGAAATCGGCGGGATAACCGTCATCGACGACTGCTACAACGCAAGCCCGGAGTCCATGCGCGCCGCCATCGACGTGCTTGTGTCTCTCGCCGCGAAAAAAGGCGGCGCGTCCGCGGCGCTTCTCGGGGACATGCTTGAGCTCGGACAGTATTCGCGTCTCATGCATGACCAGCTCGGTCAGTACGCCGCGGGAGCGAAGGTGGCAAAGCTCTTCTGCTACGGCAAGATGAGCGACGTGGTGGCGGAGGCAGCCATCAAGAAGGGGATCCGCGCCGAAAACGTCTTTGTGTGCCTCGACACCCGCGATCCGCAGACAATGGCGGACATGATACTCAACACCCTGTCTCCCGGCGACGTTCTGCTCGTCAAGGCGAGCCGCGGCGTGCACGCCGAAAAGGTGATCGAAATACTTAAAAAGAAAAAAGGCAGGAAAACCGCGTCGAAAAAGTAAAAAACGACCGGCCCCCGCCGCATTTTCCGCTCGGGAGGAATGACACAAATGGAATATAAGATTATGTTTGCCGTCGCGCTTGCCGCCGCGTTTGTATCGACCGTGCTGATCTCGCGGTGGCTGATCCCCGTGCTGAAAAGCAGAAAAATGGGGCAGAAGATCCTTGAGATCGGACCGAGATGGCATAAGAGCAAGGAGGGCACCCCCACCATGGGCGGGCTCGCCTTCATCGCGCCGATCATCGTCTTCGGGATCGCCGGGAGCGTTTATCTGTGGATTCGGGACGGCGCAGGTTCCGCCCTTCCGCTGGTGCTGACCCTGGCGCTTGGACTCATGGGCGGTCTCATCGGATGCGTGGACGATTCCGCGAAACTGAGGAATAAGAGGAACGAGGGGCTTACCGCGCCGCAGAAGTTTCTTCTGCAGCTTGCGGCGGCGGCGCTGTATCTCACCGGAATGACGTTCTTCTGCCACATGACGACGTCTCTCTATATCCCGTATTTCAACGTGACGTTTGACATCGGTCCGTTCTTCTACGTCTTTGCGATGATCCTGATCGTCGGAATGATGAACAGCGTCAATCTCACCGACGGCATCGACGGGCTTGCGTCAAGCATCACGCTGGTGACCGGCGTGTTCTTCGCGGTCGCCGGGTTCCTCACCGGCATGGCTGAGGCGGACGGACCGCTTCTCCTGCTCGGAGGACTTATCATCGGCGGCACGGCGGGGTTCCTCGTGTACAATTTCCACCCGGCGAGGGTGTTCATGGGAGACACCGGGTCTCTCTTTCTCGGAGGACTTGTGGTCGGCGGGGCGTTCATGATGAACAATCCGCTCATTATCGTCGTGGCGGGACTCGTTTATATTCTTGAAACGCTGTCTGTCATGCTCCAGGTGACGTATTTCAAACTGACACACGGCAAACGGCTCTTCAAAATGTCTCCGATCCACCATCACTTTGAACAGTGCGGATGGTCGGAGATAAGGATCGTTTTCGTGTTCTCAGCTGTGACCGCGGCGCTGTGCGCGGCGGCGCTGTTCGGACTGAGACGCTGATCCGGTAAGGGCCGGGACAAATTCCATCGGAAAGGCGGGCGCAGATGACAAATGAACAATAACAACCCGAGCGGCAGAAGGCCGTCAAGACGCCCGGACTATCTGACTGGGAAAGGCGGAAGGAGAACGCTCTCCCGCGCGACGTTCGGACGAAGGAAAACCGGCGGGCGAGAGTTAGCCCGAAGAGAGGGAGGCGAGATCGCCGAAAGGAACGCCGAGATCCGCGCCCTCAGAGAACAGAAAAAAGAGGCGGAGTGGCAGCAGGACATCGAACGCGTCCGCGGAGGCGTGGACAAGATCATGCTCGGCATCGTACTGCTCCTTGTCACCCTCGGCTCCATCATGGTGTTCAGCGCCAGCTACCCCACGGCTTTGTCGGAATTCGGGAACGGGTTTGCTTACCTGAAAAAGCATCTGATCTTCGTCGCCATCGGCGCGGTCGCCATGATAGGCATATCGTTCATCCCGTACCGTCTCTATAAAAAATGGGGTCCTTTTGCGGCATACGGCGTCTCGATGCTCCTGCTTGCGGCAGTGCTCGTCATCGGGACAAGCGAGGGCGAGGCGAAGAGATGGATCTACATCGGTTCGTTCTCCATCCAGCCGTCCGAGATCATGAAAGTCTCGCTGGTACTGATCCTCGCCTGGTATATCGATAAATACCGCGACAGGATGAAGGAGAGCGTAAACAGGAGGGAAAAGTATAAATACAACGTCTTCTTCCCGTTTCTGTTCATCATACCCGCCTGCCTTATGGTCCTGCTTGAGAAGCACCTTTCCGGTACGGTGATCCTGGCGCTGCTGGGCGTGTCGGTAATGCTCGTGGGCGGGTGCGACTTAAAGCAGACCGTCATAACGTCCCTGATCCTCGGCGCGGCGGCGGTGGGCGGATTTATCGCCACTCACCCGTACGCTCTGAAGCGGCTGACGACTTTCACCGCCGAGAACGTCGATATCCATAACGAGGGATGGCAGACGTTCCAGGGAGTCCTCGCCATCGGTTCCGGCGGAGTGTTCGGCCTCGGATTTGGGCAGAGCAACCAGAAATACAGCTACGTCTCCATGGCGCATAACGACTTCATCTTTTCCATCTGGTGCGAGGAACTGGGGTTCATCGGAGCCGTGCTCCTTATCGCCCTGTTCGTGGCTTTCATCTGGCGGGGATACGTCATCGCCATGCGCGCTCCGGACACGTTTTCCACGCTCACGGTGTTCGGCATCGTCACCCAGGTGGGCGTGCAGGCGTTTCTCAACATGATGGTTGTCTGCGACATCATCCCGAACACGGGAATATCCCTGCCGTTCATTTCATACGGAGGATCGTCGCTGATCATGCTTATGGCGGAGATGGGTGTGGTTTTGTCTGTCTCGCGCCAGTCGTACAGAAAGAGATCTTCATCCTGACGGAGGGCTTAACATGAGAGTTCTTATGACCGGTGGCGGAACGGGAGGTCACGTAAACCCGGCGCTTGCCATCGCCAACACAATAAAGAAAAACGATCCGGAGGCGGTCATCGCTTACGTCGGGACGAAACGCGGGATCGAATCCCGTCTTGTGGAAAAGGCGGGCTATCCGCTCTATTATGTGGAGGTGAAGGGTATCAAGCGCTCCCTTTCGCCGTCGAACATCAAGGCGGCGTATCTGGCGCTCACCTCCCCCCTGAAGGCGCGTTCTCTGATAAAAGAATTCAAGCCCGATATCGTCATCGGGACGGGTGGATACGT
>CACXCL010000194.1 GCA_902766115.1 uncultured Ruminococcus sp. | reverse complement strand
CTTCCACATGAACATCGAAGAGGACAGCATGGGCGGCGCCATCCGCACCGCGGGCAAGCTTCTCGGCCACGTCCACGTGGGCGAGGCGAAC
This sequence comes from uncultured Ruminococcus sp., assembly GCA_902766115.1. Classification (GTDB taxonomy): domain Bacteria; phylum Bacillota; class Clostridia; order Oscillospirales; family CAG-272; genus RUG11130. The sequence continues at coordinate 2,296 of CACXCL010000194.1, read as the reverse complement.
AGAAAGCTCCCCGGCCAGGGCAGACTCCCCTGGGACGAGATCGGCGAGGCTCTCCGCGAGATCGGCTACAGCGGCAACGTTGTCATGGAACCCTTCGTCAAGATGGGCGGCAAGGTCGGAGAGGACATCAAGGTCTGGCGCGACCTCTCGGACAACGCCGACGAGGCTCAGATGGACGCCAACATCAAAAGATCCCTCGGCTTCCTCAGGGAGAAATTCGAAGCGTAAGCGTTCCGCGTACGCAAAGCATGAAAAAGTTTGATTTTGTGAAAAAGATACCCGCTCCGCCCCGCGACGGGGCGGGTATCTCGCCTCCGGCGATGACTCCTCTGCCTCTCGGCTCCGTCATGCCCGTGGGCTGGCTCAAAGGCCAGTTCCGCCTCTCCGCCGACGGCTTTTTCTCCCACATGGACGACATCTCGTACTTCATGCAGGGGAACAACGGCTGGCTCAAGTGGCAAAAAACCGCCGACGAGTACAGAGCCGAGTGGAAACCCGTCCCTTACTGGAACGGCGGATACATGGAAGAATACCACTACGCCCGGTCCGCGTGGGAGGAGCAGGCGTACTGGCTCCGCGGCGCCTACCGGCTGGCCGTCATCACGGGCAATCCCCGCCTCACCCGCATCAGCGAAAAATATTTCGACGCCATGCTCGCCTCCCGGCGGCCGGACGGTTATTTCGGCCCGGAGGTCCTCCGGGAGATCGACTCGGACGTAGGAAAGATACCCGATATCTGGCCCCATTTCGTCATGGCGGACGTGCTGGCGGACAGATACGACGTGACCGGCGACCGCCGTGTGCTCGATCTGCTGAACGGCTTTTTCCGTTACTGCGACGGGCTGCCCGAAGAAAAACTCATCCCGCCCCGCAGCGAATACTGGCAGTGGCAGGGCGCGATCCAGATGGACAGGTGCTGCGACGCTCTCCCGGTGATCCACCGGGTCTACCGGCTCACCGGAGACCCCGCACTCCTCTCCCTCTCGGAAAAACTGTATAAAAAATGGCGTGACGACAAATCGGTCCGCGTGAACCGCCACGTGGTCAACTTCGCGGAGCGGATCCGCTACGCGGCGCAGAGGTATCCCGTCACCGGAGACCGCGCCGCCATAAACGAGTCGAAACGTATGCTCCGCCGCCACATGCTGAAATGGGGACAGATGCCCGGCGGCCTCTGGGCGGCTGACGAGAACACCCGCCGGGGCAAGCATGACCCGCGCCAGGGGACGGAGACCTGCGCCATGAGCGAGGCGGTCAAGAGCTTCACATATCTTGCGACCCTCACCGGCGAGAGCGGCTGGGCGGACAGGTCCGAGGATCTGATGTTCAACAGCTATCCCGCCTCCCACACCCCGGACTACAAGGGACTCCACTATCTCACCGCCGACAACCAGCCGGAGCTGGACGGCAGCGACCACGACTACGACAACAAGGGCATGATGACCCGCTACTCCGCCTTCGCGTACCGGTGCTGTCAGCACAACACGGGCATGGCGTGGCCGAATTTCATCACCTCGTCGTTCTACAAAACCGCGGACGGGCTCGTCTCCATGTCGCTGATGCCCTGCGCCGCCTCGACCGAGGTCGGCGGCAGGCGCGTGACCGTGGACGTGGTGACCGACTACCCCTTCGACCTTACCGTGACCTATAAGATAAAAGCTCCCGACGGCCCCGTGCCGCTTTATATCCGCATCCCCTCCTGGAATGGCGGAGGCACGATCGAAGCCGGAGGAGAGACCGTCTCCCTCGACGGGAAACGGGGCTTCGTCCGTATCACGGCGGCGGACGGCGACGTGATCCGCGCGGTCTTCAAAGCCGAGCCGTCTGTGAGACATTTCCCGCTGAACAACGACTGCGTGTGCGTGGATCTCGGGCCGCTGACCTTCTCGCTGAAGTACGACGAGGAGTGGATCGCGGCGCAGGTACGCATCGACAAGGCGGGCCTCGAATGGACCGACTGGGACGTTAAGGCGAAAGACCCCATCTTCCCCGCCCTCGATCTTTCGGAAAAGATAAAAATAAGCAAAAGAAGACCCGTCACGGAGGACACGCCCTTCACGCCGGACAGCGCGCCGATCGAGCTCACCGCCCGGGGATACCGCGTCGACGGATGGGGTATCGGAGACGACAACACCGTAATGCCGGTGCCGCCGTCGCCGCCCGCGGTGAAGGGCGCGCCGCTGAAACTGACCCTCGTCCCCCTCGGGTGCATGAGGGCGCGGCTCAGCTGCTTCCCCCACGTAAACGGATAATAACATTTTTGGAGGTACATCATGATCTGGACAATGGGCGAGCT
>CACXCL010000193.1 GCA_902766115.1 uncultured Ruminococcus sp. | reverse complement strand
GCGATCTGAGCGCAGGTACGCTCCACTTCACCTTCTACGATTCGGCATACCTTGACGCGGTGAGCCCCATGGAGGTGTTTATCGACCATGTGGAGGTATATTACGACAGGAACGGCAACGGGATCATCGACGGCGTCTGGGACGACGAGAACGAGGTTTTCGTTCTCGACACGGACTCTGATAAAAAAACCATCGACGACTTCGTCGCCATCGTGGACGGAGACTACTCCGATTCGTTCTTCAAAGCGATCAAGGACGAAAACGAAGTCGTTCATCAGCACTACTTCAAGGTCTATCTGTCCATGCGCCCGAGAGCGTTCAAAGTGCCGGCGGGCGCCGACGTGAACGCCAAGGCGCAGTTCCTCCCGGCGTTCCTCAGCGCAATCACCGATCCCGACCAGGCGGCGGAACTCACGGATGAACAGCGCAGTTATCGTTACGTCCGGTCCTTCAACGCGGACAACCATCCCATGTACGGGGCGGGCGCTACCGCGAAGACCTACATCGACATTCCTCTCGGCGGAGACGTGGGCGAAAAACGCATGATCTCCGAGACGGTGGGCACGATGAATCCGGAAAAGACCAAGATCGTCGACACCGAGACCGAAACGACTTACACGTGGGTGCCCGATTACACGGGACAACTTCTCGTCCCCTTCGATAATCCCACGCCCATAGTCGACAACGACAACATCACGGGCGGAGCCGTGTCCATCGCGGGAGAGAATCCCGGGATGAACGCGGACGGCACCTATACTTATTCCGACGACGGAAAGGAAAACGTCAACGCAAGTCTCGGCTCCTTTGCCGGACGCACCACTTTCGCCATAGGCGTCCAGGAGCAGGTCAAGTCTTCCACTCCGACCCGCGCCGGCAACAACATCGATTCTCTCGATGACATCAAGCCCGAGACCATTAAGATGGGCACCGTCGGTTCAACTCCGGCCCCCGACGAACTGCTCGGACTGAGCAGCGGAGGCGACGCGGGAGGAACCGGAGGAACGGGCCCCGGCAGCGACGTGGGCAACGAGGAATTCGAGCCTGATCTCGGCGTCGAGCTTCCTTCCCTGGAGCTTGAGCTGGGCGACTACGCCACCCTCATCATGGACGGGTACGAGGTCGGCTTCGCCATCGGTATCCCCGTATATCAGTACGAGGACACCTCCTACACCGGGTCACAGAAGACCCAGACCGATCCCGACGGGACCGTCACGACTACCCGTAAGGACGAAGAAGGTCACGACATCAAAGAGACCGTCAAGAAGGAAAAAGACAAGACGGTCAAGACCACCGTCACCATGGACGGCGAGCCTAACAACGACAGCGTGAAAACGCGCGTCACCACCATCGAGACCACCGACAAGGACGGTAAGAAGACCTACGAGACGACGACGGAAACCATCTACAAGAAAGACTGGGATCCCAAGAACACTGACCCCAAGAACAAGGAGCTGACGCTCTCGAAGAAGACCGACACCAACGCTCCGCCCACCGAGGAACCGGAAGGCGGGTTCAAGCACGGCTTCAAAGAAGCGAACGGCGGCATGGCGACTCTCAAGGAGTTCTGCAAGGCGCTGACCAGTCCGAAGAAGGGTTCCGTCAAAAAATTCATGGACGGAGCTTTCGAGGACGACAGTCTGAAGAACGCCAAGAACGGAAACACGACGGCGACGTCCGTCGAGGTCTCCTTCACGGTGCAGATCTCCATCATGTTCGAGTACAATCCCATCGACAACTGCCACTACTTCAAGTCCGCGGGACTTGCGGCCACGCTGGGCGTCGAATTTACGGTCCAGCACCGGTTCACCCCCTGCCCGATAATCTACGTTTACGTGAAGTTCGGCATCGAGGTGGAGGTCAAGGTCTCCCTCTCGGTCATCCGGGAGGCAAAGGAAGGCAACGAGATCACCTCCTTTGAGCAGGGATCGCTCAGCGGCCTCAGCAAGGGCAAGCCTGTGGTCTTCGCTCTCGACATGCGCAAGAAGGCGGTCGACAGCGAAACAGGCAAACCGGCAGACTACAACACCGCCCGGGGCTTCCACCTGACGCTGACGGGCAAGGTGTTCATGGAGGTCTATGACAACGCCGACTGCACCGGGAAAGCGCTGACCTCCGGCGTGCTTATCGGCGACGGCGGACAGAAAGAAGTCCTCTACAAAGCGTACAACAAGGTCGTTTACGTAAAACTGACCCCGAGAAAGGGTCCGACCGTCACGGCGTCCGAGCTGAAGCCGGTCATCGGCGCCACCAGTCACGTGGTGTTCGACGGACTGACCATTTCTCCCGGACTGAGCCTTGAAGCCGGCGTGGGCGTCGGCATCGAGCTGGCGAAGTTCGAACTCTTTGTCAAGACCAGCGTCGCCATCTCCATGACCATGGGCGGCTACCTTGAAGAGACGGATCAGTACGAGGGATTCTACATCTCCGGCTTCGAGTGGTCTCTGGCCGTCGGATTCAACGCGACCCTGCTGTTCTTCAACTACTCAATGGACGTTGTCGCCATCGGCGTTGAAGGAGCGCAGCACGGCACGGGCGGTTACTTCGACTGGAACATTTCCGCCACCGTCGCAAACGGAGAAAAAACCCTCTGGGAGAAGCAGACGTACACTTCCGCGGACGGCAAATCCCTGCCCGGCGAGCCCGAACCGCCGACGGGATTCAATATTTTCAAGGACAACGAGGGATGCGTCTTCTATAACGCCGACGGATCGGTCACCAATACCGAGGACAAGGAAGACGTGAATCAGGACTGGTCCTTCTCCGAGGGCGTCTCCGCGTTCCGCTGGAAGGGCGGCGTGTTCAAGGGCGAGATCCCCATGAACGGCGACCTCAGCGTGGCGAGAAAGGCCGGAGCCAAGGTGACGTTCAGCACCTCCGAAAAGGAGATTCACGTCTACTTCGACGGCTCGGTAAAGATCTCCACCGGCCCGTCCGATACGGGCAAGGTTTATACCAAGTCCCCGGCGAAACTCACCCTCAACGCATCCGAAAGCAACCCGGCGCAGATAACGATCACGGCAGAGAAAAAATCCAAGATCGACCGCTTCGAGGTGCCGAAGAAAGAAAAGGAAAACGGCGGCAACTCATCCGGAACGACGATCCTCAGCGCCAGGACGGTGCCTCAGAGCCTCGTCCACGTCAGCGGACCCGTCGACGTCTCCTCGACTCAGAAGATTTACTCTCCCGGCTCCGAGACAAGGGCCATCGATCCCACCGGAACAGTCGACTTCCAGCTTTCCGGATACAACACCTCCGGTGACGCGAGAAAACTCGCCGGCGGTCTTGCCACGGGTTACGACTACAAGCTCGTCGAGGCGGGCGGGGAGTGCTACATCGTCTATCAGCAGATGCTTGACGGAGCGCCTCAGCTGGTGCTCAGCCGCGTTGTCATGACTGGCAACTTCACCAAGAATTCCGGCCTTGTCAACCCCGTTGACGAGACGGCGGAGGTCAAGTATCTGGTCCTCGATAACGACGGGACGACGGACCTCGACTACAGCGTTTCCGCCGTGTCCGGCGGCATCCGCGTCGTCTGGGTCAGCGAGGGCGACACGGAAGAGGACGGCGCGTACGTTGTGAAAGAACGCGTCGTATCCCTCGCGCCCGGAGCGACTCAGAGCGAGGCGACTGTGCTCGACGGCTCGGACGACTACGTTTACCTCCCGTCCGGAGAGGGAACGCCCGCCGTATGGGTGTCCTCCGAGGGCAGCGGAGACAGCGCCAACGCGATCCTCAAGAAGTGGATCATAGCGAAGAACGATGGCATTACCGAGGATGAACTGACAAATATAACGACTCAGAACGCTGAATACGCGAACGCGGTGTTCTTCTGGGCGACCCAGTCCGCGCTCAACGACCTTTACGGCTCTTCCACGACGCTCAAGAGCTCCGGCGGCGCTTCCGCCACCCTCGAAAACGAATTCGTGGAGAATATGGAGACCGTGAACCTCGGCGGACGCACGGTACTGCTCTATACCACCTCCCAGATCGCGTATTTCAACGAAACGAACGATATTTCGGTGACCGTAGGTCTCGACGACGTCGGCAGCAACACTGAGCGCGGCACGATCCGCCGGCTCTACCTGCGCTCCCTCGACGGGAACGGCTTCGGTCCCGCGAAACTGATCCAGACGGCTATCGATTTCGACGGATGCACCGAAGACACGATCGATTCCGTATACCTGAAGGACGGACTCTACGTGAAGGGCGAGCTTGTGACCGAAGACGTGGATCCGTACTACTCCAACCTCCGCTTCGTGACCGCCGACATCGACGGTAAAGGAGCGCAGACCCTCGCGCTGTTCGAGATGAGCGGCAACACCTGGCTCCTGAAGCAGGCCGAGATAGAGGGCATCCTTGCCGGAACCAGCGGAGCGACCCTGATCCCCATCTTCAGCGAGACCACCGGCACGGACGTGTGCATCGGCTCCGACGACTACAGTCTCGCCGTGGCGTACACCGCTCCCGTGGCGGACAGCCTGTCCAACGCCATCTACATCGCATGGTGGGACAAGAACGTCGGCACCTGGGGCAGCCCCACGATCCTTGCCATGAGGAACCTGCAGATCTATGAGGACCGCATCACGTACGACATGGACGGAGAGGACTCCGAAAAGGCGTACCTCGGCGAGCTTGTGACCGGCGGCGGCCACACCGGCTCCCTCGATAAACTGACGTTCTCGAACCTGCAGATCGCTACCAGAGCGGTGGACGACGAAGGTACGCCGAAGAGGCAGCTGATGATCCTCACGGAGGGAAGCTTCGTTCCTCTGAAGTACGATACCTTCGATTTCCACGGCGCAAGGGAAAACATCACGACTACCGTTCCCGACGGTGCAAGCGAGCTCTCGTTCTACGCCATCGCGTTCGGCGCGGGCGAACAGGCGGTGGGAGAAGGCCGCCTCGGACTTGCAAACTACGACTTCACCGCCGGAAGCCGGATAATAGGCGAAGTGAGCTTCACCAACACCGGAACGTCCGCCATCCGCGCCTCCGACGCGAACCCCATGACGGTCAGCCTTATGGTCAACGGCACGGATCAGGACGTGGAGCTCGCGTCATGGAAACTGACGTCGTCTCTGCCTTCCGGCCAGTCGATGCGTCTGGCGTTTGAGAGCGCCGAACTCAAGGCGAATATTCCCGCGGGCGCGGCTATCTATCTGGACGTAGCCGAGGATCCCGAATACTTTGCAGAGGGCGCGTTCCACGGCGTCATCCCCGACCTCCTTGTGGTCGAGAACAAACCCGAACTCAGTTTCGGCGACTTTGACATGACCTTCACCGGTTTCTCCGAGGACGGGACGCAGGCGATATTCGATCTAACAGCCACCGTGGTCAACAGCGGCTCTGCGACTGCGGACGAGACTTTCATCCAGTTCAGTTACGACACCGGAATCGAGGGCGAACTCGGAACCAGCTTTTATCCCATCGACATCACGGGAAGCAAATTTGTAACGTCGCCCCAGCAGTCGAGGGGTGTTGTTGTTACGGAGAACTACTCCCTCGGAGTTTACGCGCTCCGCGATTCGGGCGGCAACACCTTCCTCGAACCGAACTGTTACCGCACCGTGACGGCGGAACTTCACGTGCCGGTGTCATGCTTCGTCACTCTGAAGGATCTGAGCGGTCTCCACCTGAAGGCGGAGGTCTACTCCGGCACCGATACTCCCGACGTACACTACGGCGTTTACACCTCCGATCACGACGAGTACAACAGCATGAACAACATGGTGGAGAAGACGTTCAAGCACAGCACCGTGTTTGAGATGCCGTCCCACATCAACGTCGCCCTCGGAACGACTCTGAACCTGCCTGTCAGCTTCAAGGCGACGAGCAGCAATCCCGAACTGATACTCTCCGAGGTCAGCGACGGAACGGACGGCTGGGAGCCCAGAATGGGTATCTGCTACTACGATCCCGCGCGTCAGGTCATCGTGGCGGCTCCCAACGCGAGGGCCCAGGAGATGATCAGGAACCAGGAGGTGCCCACGGGTATCCTGGAACTCAAGGACACGTCCACCAACACCATCGCGGCCGTTGCATACACGGTGAGCACCATGGCGGACGGCGTGAACATCTTCCGCGACGACGCCACCTTCACGTTCTATGAACCGAACGGAAACAAGACCGATCTGTACGCGGCGGAAGCGTCGAATCCCGGCTGGCTCTTCCTCACCAAGGGCGTCGAGCTCGGATGGGAAGGCGGGGATGCAAGCGAGATCCCCATGAACAACGACCTGTCGCTCTGCAACCGCGACGGCGCGTACCTGAAGTTCGATACGGTCGCGACCAAGATCAGGGTCTACTTCATGGGCGAGATCGAGATCACCTCTACCATGCCCGGACATCAGTCGTCCGATAAATACACCTCGTCTCCCGTCGAGATCGACTTCGAAAACGACGGCGGCCTGAAGCACACCGTCACCATCAAGGCGAAGAAGGGTACCAGGATCGACCGCTACGTGCCGACCTACTCCACCGACCCGGTGGTGCCCACCGACCCGGATTCGCCGCAGATATTCTGGAACCGGAGTTTCCCGGAAACCGCGTCCGTCATGAACGGCGAGAGCGTTCCCATGACCTGTTACGTGATCGACGGAGCAGGACTGCAGACCGTGATGTTCAACGGTCAGATCCTCTCTGAAAGCACCTCGCCGAAGCTCGTCAAGCTCGACGAAGGACTGTGGTACTTCGACTACGTGTTCTCGAAGAACGGCATCTACAGCGTCCGCGCCTTTGACGAGGCGGGCAACACGTCCGGAAATATGTTCGCGGTCAACTGGTTCAACGACGTTCTGTCGGTCGGAGCCATTGCCACCGCGCCGGATCTCAAGCGGTCGGATCTCGCCTTTGTGGACG
>CACXCL010000192.1 GCA_902766115.1 uncultured Ruminococcus sp. | reverse complement strand
GCGCCGCCCTGAGCGGACAGCCTAATTAATATACCACATCTCTACCCCCTCTGTCAACACCTTTTTTTAACTTTTTTTACTTTTTTTCCTTTTTTGAAATATTTTTCTCCGGGACGTATCACAAAGTCCGAACCGGTATTGAATTCGTGAGACACATAATGTATAATTGAAGAAAATATCCTCAAGGAGAGACGGCATATGAAACTCGAATACGGAATCGTTCCCGAAAAATGGGACTGTAGGGAAATATACGGAAATCACCGCTTTCTCGTGAGGGCGACGCAGGCGGAATACGTCCGCGCCGTAATTCCCTGGAGAAGACACGACGGTTTTTTCGATAAGGTTGGGATCATTGTACGCTACGGAGGGGATGACTCCGTCGGCAAAAATGAAGTCACTGACGTTATGATCGAAAAGGCGGACAAGGATTCCGCGACCGTTATCTTCCGCGCGCCCGAGAACGGGATCTATCAGATATATTATCTTCCTTTTGAACTGAAAGGACACTGGTGTTCCCCGGAGACGCACTATCTTCCGCCGGAGCGGATGGCTCCCTCGGGCGCGTGGCTCAACGGAATCGGACAATCCGAAATTGCGGAGGGCGAGACGCTTAAATACGAGAGCCGGACCGGATTCGATTCCTTCTATCCGATGGAATTCGCCATGACGGCGAAGGAGCGCGGCGGATTCATGCCAGCCGGAAAGCCCTTCGCAATCGTGGCGGAGTCGCGGCTCCGTCCCGTCAGGATGAAGCACGACCTGCCGGAGATATGGCTCGGGAGGTTAAAGGACAGGCTGTCTCTCGCAGATACGGTGTGTAAAAACGAGCACTACGCCTTTCAGCTTGCCGTCTGCGCAGCGGAGGAGCTTCGGGACGTGAAAGTCGTTTTCAGCGACGAGGACGGCAACGAATACGGGCTCGAAAAGTGCTTTTCCATAAACACCTACGGCATCGACGTCGCCGGGAAGGAGATGGACCTTGTGTGCGACGTTCCCGCGGGGGACGTTCTGCCCCTGTGGTGCTGCGTCGATGCGGAGAAGTTCAAGGGAGAGGAGATAAAGATCCTCGCCCGGGTGACGGCGGCGAACACCGACTGCGCCGAGACGGCGGAGATCGTTCTGAAAGTCAGCGGAGATACTCTCACGAGAAACGGAGACGACGATCTGTGGCGGATGTCGCGGTTGTTCTGGCTCAACTCCACCGCCGGCATCTCCGACGACGTGATCCCGCCCTACACTCCCGTTGAGGCGGACGAGAGCGCCGGGACCGTATCGATCCTCGGAAGACGCATGACCGTCGGCGAGTACGGTCTTCCCTCTCAGATAGAGACGTTTTACGACTGTTCGGTGCAGCTCACGAAGGAAGACGATCCGGCGGCGCTGCTGTCGTCGCCCGTGAAGTTCACCGCGGAGGAAAACGGCAAAATCCTCGCGGCGGAGGAAAGCGCTTTGACCTACCGGTCCCCCGGAACCATGAAAACGACGGTCTCGTCCGTATCCCGGCTCGACGGGCTCACGGCGGTAAGCGAGGCAGCCTACGAGGCGGACGGATTCATCGACTGCCGGGTCACATTCCGGGCGGAGAGAAACGGCGAGTACGATCTCGCCCTCTCGTACGTCATGAGCGGCAGGCACGCGAAGTACATGATGGGGATGTGCCGCGAGGGCGGCGAGACTCCGCCGTTTTGGGAATACAGATGGAATGAAAACCGGGACGGTAACGTGGTCTGGATGGGCTCCGCCCGGGGCGGTCTGCAGATACGGCTCATGCAGGACGACGACCACTGGGGCGGCGTGAAGCCTCTGCCGGAGTCCTGGTGCAACGGCGGCCGCGGCGTCGTGACGGTCAGAAAGACCCGCGACGGCGACGCGGAGTTCCGCGCTTCCTCAGGCAAGCGGGAAATGAAAGCCGGGGATACGGTTTCCTTCCATTTTCATATGATAGTCACTCCCCTTCATCCGGCGGACATGAAAAGCCACTTCACGAAGCACTATTACCACTCCAACAGCTGGCACAGCGACGAGCCGGTGGTCTCCCTGGAGCGGGCTGCCGCTCACGGAGCGTCCACTGTGATCCTCCACCAGGGAGGTCCGCTGAACGAGAACATAAACTATCCCTTCCACCTGGCGCCTAAGCTGAAAGAAGAAGTTGACCGCGCCCACGCCATGGGAATGAAGTATAAAATATACTACACCGTGCGGGAACTGTCGAACTACACGGCGGAAATTTGGGCGCTGCGTTCTCTCGGGGACGAGATCTATTACGCCGGAACCGATTTCCGGCTTGCGGATTTCTTCGTCTCGGACGAGGACAAGGTAAAGGACAGACCCAGCGGCGGTCCGTGGCTCATCGAACACCTGGGCGAGGGATTTTGTCCCGCGTGGCACCAGCCGCTCTCAAGCGGCGAGTACGACTGCGCGATCCGTACTCAGCACCGCTCCCGCTGGCACAACTACTACCTGAAAGGGCTCGAGTGGCTTATGACGGCGGTGGGGATCGACGGGATCTACCTCGACGGGATCGGCTACAACCGTCACGTTATGCGCAGGCTCAGACGCGTCATGCAGTCCGTGAAGGACGAGAGCGACATCGACATCCACGTGGGAAACGAGCACGCGGCGTTCTACGGGTACAGGACCTCCGTCTGCGATTATCTCGAGCACTACGCCTACGCCGACAAAATCTGGGTCGGCGAGGGCTACGATTACGAGACCCGTCAGCCGGAGTATTTCCTCACGGAGATCAGCGGGCTGTGTCAGGGACTCACCTCCGAGATGCTGGAGGGCGGCGGAAATCCCTGGCGGGGCATGGTCTTCGGCATGACTACACGCGCCGGATGGTCCCAGGGAGGTCTCACTCTTCCCATCTGGAAGGTGTGGGATTCCTTCGGCATCGCGGACTCCCGGATGTACGGCTTCTGGGATCCCGACTGTCCCGTGTCTGTCGAGAACGACGCGGTCAAGGCGACAGCTTTCGTCAAAGATAACGGCGACACGCTTATCGCCGTCGCGTCATGGTTCCCGGGGGACCGCGAGCTGATAATAAGCCTTGACCGGGAAGCCCTCGGTATCGACGGGGACTACGAGCTTTATGCTCCCCCGGTGGAGGGATTTCAGGACGAGGCGGTCTTCCCGTCCGACACACCCGTACCGATAGAGTATCGCAAGGGTTGGATGTTCCTTGTAAGGAAAAAATGACTGTTCCGGAAATACGGGACCGTCTGAATAAATAATAAAAAAGAGAGGTACGTCATGAGTAAAAAATACGTTTTTTCAATGTGGGTGTATCATCATATTTCGGAATTCACCCCCGATGAGATGGAGATATGGAAGGAATGCGGGATGAACGTCCCCTGCTCTCCCGTTATACAGTACGGCAAGGACGACCCCGCCCTGCTGATACCCTGGCTGGACAAGGCGCGGGAGCTGGGGATGGAGCTCATCGCCAGCGTACATGGCCTGGGGTACGATACCTATATTAAGATCGGCCGGGAGGAGTATACCAACAGAGTCAAAGAACTGCTCGCCGTCATCGGGGACCACCCGGCGCTCCACGGGTTCCTGGTGGGCGACGAGCCCAGCAACAGAGAAAGCCTCGAGGCTGCCTGCGAGTGTATCAAAATACACAAGGAGCTGGCGCCTCATCTGAATCCGTTCCTGAACTACACCGGAAGCATGGCTCATTTTTCGAAAGACGTGATGGGCGGAAGGACTCTCGCCGAATGGATGAAGTACGTGAAGGAAGAGACCGGCACGGAGGAGATCTGCTTTGACGTGTACGATCAGGCCATAAACGACGGCGGAGGAAAAACCATGTTTTTCGAAACCGTCAAGAGAATGGTGGAGGCCGCAAAGGCGGCGAAAACGGACATATGGGGATGCCTGCTGTCCTCTCCCGGCCACGTTTACAAGGAGCAGAAGGAAGTTGACCTCAGATGGCAGGTACACATGGCGGCAGTCCTCGGTCTTCGAGGCGTGCTGTGGTTCAGGTTCTATGACAGAGCTTTCCACCTGGGGTCCTACGGCTCGCCCATCGACGAGTTCGGCTACAAGACCGAGGCGTATTACGGGATGCTGAGAGTCCAGAGGCGGTTCACCAACCACTTCGGCGATCTGTTCATGAGGATCAACCACAAAAAGACGTACTCCGTCACCCTCGACCGGGGCGTGTTCCCCATATTCAAGGAGGGGGACCACGACCTTATCAATGGGATCCGCGCCGACGACGAGACCATCGTCAGCTTCTTTGAGGACGAAAACGGCGAGGAATACCTGGCCATCGCCAACAGCGAGTGGCGCCACTACGGAGTTGTGAGGATCAAATTCGACGACAAGAAGTGCATGATCTACGACGTGACGCAGAACGGCACGGCGCTGAGCGGCTTCGCCTCCGAGGAGCTCTCCGACGAGGGCGTGGAGCTGGTGCTCCATCCCGCCGGGATCAGAGTGCTGAAGATCGAACGGATCTGACCGGGCACAACGGGCGCCGCTTCCGCGGCAGTGACAGATGTATTTTAAAGCAAAAACAAGAAAGGACAGTAACATGATCATCAACAAACCGCCTATGGGCTGGAATTCGTGGAACACGTTCGCGCGGAAAATAAACGAACAGGTCGTTCGTGAAACGGCGGACGCCATGGTGGAGACCGGTCTGCGCGACGCCGGCTACGAGTACGTCGTCATCGACGACTGCTATGCTCTCCGCGACAGAGGTCCGGACGGACGGATCGTCCCGGACCCCGACAAATTCCCCTCCGGGATGAAGGCGCTTTCCGATTACGTTCACTCCAGGGGACTCAAATTCGGGATGTACTCCTGCGCGGGGATCATGACCTGCACCGAGGCTCCCGGCAGCTACGACAAAGAATTCATCGACGCCGAAACATTTGCCGACTGGGGCGTCGATTACCTTAAATACGACTTCTGCCACTTCCCCGTGGTCGCCGATCCGATAGCCTCATACGCCAGGATGGCGATGGCACTGGAGACAACGGGACGGGACATCGTTTTCTCCGCCTGCAACGGGGGTCTCTGCGAGGTCGAAAAGTGGATCCGCTCCACAGGAGCGCACCTTTACCGCTGTACCACCGATATAACGGAGACCTTCCCTTCCATACTTCAGCACTGCCGGTCGCAGACCGATCTTATCCGTTACTCCGCGCCGGGATGCTACAACGATATGGACATGCTGGTAGTCGGTATGGACGGAAACGGGTATCACGGTCATCCCGGTCTGTGCGGAGACACGGAGTACAAGACTCACTTCGCTCTGTGGTGCCTCAACGGTCAGCCTCTCATAATAGGCGCCGACCTGAGACGGCTCCGTCCCGAGACACTTAAGCTTCTCAAGAACAAGGACCTTCTCCGGATCGACCAGGACGCGGAATGCCGCCCTCCCGTGGAGGCGGGCATCAAGGGCGACGACAGGCCGTCGTTCTTCAAGCATTTGTCGGACAGGCAGTTCGCTGTGGCGTTTTTCAATCTCACCGACGAGGAAGGCTGCTCGGATTTCCGTCCGTGGGACATCGGTCTTCCCTCAAATTCCGGCGTCGGAATGTCCCTGCGGGACGTGTTCACCGGCGAGGTCATGGGTCCCGTCAACGACTTTATTTCTCTGAACCTGCCGCCCAGGGACTGCAAAGTTTTCATGGGCGAATGGGTCACGCTCTGACGGGCGATTCTGAAAGAAAGGAAGTAACGATATGACAGTCACCACACCTCCGATGGGCTGGAACACATGGAACACCTTCGGCGAGAACATAAACGAGGATCTTATAATCGAAACCTGCGACGCCATGATCGAAAAGGGTCTGCGGGACGCGGGATACACATATATCGTCATCGACGATTGCTGGTCCTGCAGGGAAAGGGACGCCGAGGGAAAACTTCAGGCGGACCCGCGAAAGTTCCCCCACGGGATAAAGTATCTCGCGGACTACATCCATTCAAAGGGCATGAAGCTGGGGATCTACTCCTGCTGCGGTCCCAAGACCTGTATGGGATACCCCGGATCCCTCGACCATGAATTCGCCGACGCGAGATTCTTCGCGGAAAACGAGGTCGATTACCTGAAATACGACTGGTGTTATCACCCGAGGACCGCCGAGGGGCGCGTCTTCTACAACAGGATGAAGATGGCGCTGAACGCATCGGGCCGGGACATCGTCTTCTCCGTTTGCAACTGGGGTCAGGACGGCCTCCTCGAGTGGATCCGTGGTGTGGGAGGCGATCTCTACCGCTCCACCGGCGACATCAGCGACAATTTCACCTCGATCAGGGATATATTCAACAGTCAGGTGGACAATCTTCCGCTGTCGGGTCCGAACTGCTTCAACGATCTCGACATGCTTGTCTGCGGCATGAACAACAAAGGCAATGTGTCCGCGGGCGGATGTACCTTCGAGGAGTATAAAACTCATTTTTCCCTTTGGTGTATGGCGCAGAGTCCGCTTATGATCGGCTGCGACGTGAGGAATATCGACGACGAGATGCTCGCTCTTCTGAAAAATCCGGATCTTATCGCCATAGATCAGGATCCGGCGGTACGCCCCATCGTCTTCCGCCGCTGGCCGTGGATGGATATGAATTCGTACGCCAAACACCTCGCAAACGGGGAATTCGCTTTTGCCCTCGTGAATTTCAACGACGAGGATCCCCGGACGGTCAGCTATTGCTTTGCCGAGATCGGTCTGCCGCTGAACGGCGAATGGGGCTTCCGGCTCCGGGACTGCGATACTGGCGAAGAGATAGAAAAGGTGTTCGAGGACAAGGTCTGCGTCACCCTGCAGCCGCACTCCGCCAGGGTCTTCCGCGGAAGACCGGTCAGAATAAGATAGCCTCTACCGCCTTGGAGAAAGCACGTGAAAAATGGTGATAAAAGGCAAATTATTTGGGGCTGACGAGTATATTCCGATTGACAAGCATACCCCCGATATGATAAAATCAAGCCGACGGAAGGGGCTCGTCCGATCCCCTTCAAAAAAAGAGAAGAAAGGATAACAATATGATCATCAACAAACCTCCGATGGGTTGGAACTCGTGGAACACGTTCGGATGGAACATCAACGAGCAGGTCGTTCGCGAGACGGCGGACTACATGGTCGAGAGCGGGCTTCGCGACGCGGGCTACGAGTACGTCGTCATAGACGACTGCTACGCTCTGAGAGACAGAGGTCCGGACGGACGGATCGTCCCGGACCCCGACAAATTTCCCTCCGGGATGAACGCCCTCTCCGACTACATTCACAGCAAGGGACTCAAATTCGGAATGTACTCCTGTGCGGGGATCATGACCTGCGCATGGTATCCGTCAAGCTATGACAAGGAATTCCTTGACGCCCAGACCTTCGCCGACTGGGGCGTCGATTACCTGAAATACGACTTCTGCAACTTCCCGAAGACAGCCGATCCGAGGATGGCGTATACGAGAATGGCCATGGCGCTGAAAGCCACCGGACGCGATATCGTCTTCTCCGCCTGCAACTGGGGCGAGTTCGAGGTCGAAAAATGGATCCGCTCCGCGGGAGCGCATCTCTACCGCTCCACCGGGGATATCGGAGAAAGATTCTCCGCAGTGCTCAACATCTGCGGTTCCCAGTATGAGAAGATGCGCTACTCCGCGCCCGGCTGTTTTAACGATATGGATATGCTGATCGTCGGCATGGACGGCGTCGGCAACGTGGGTCACCCGGGTCTCTGCGGCGACACCGAGTACAAGACTCATTTCGCTCTGTGGTGCCTCAACGGTCAGCCCCTGATGATGGGCTCTGACGTGAGACGGCTCCGCCCCGAAATGCTCGCGCTGCTCACCAACAAGGATCTGCTCCGGATCGACCAGGACGAGGAGTGCCGTCCGCCCATGATCGCGGGCAAAGTCTGGGACAACAGACCCTCCTATTTCAAACATCTGTCCGACAGACAGTTCGTCCTCGCGTTTTTCAACTTTGCCGACGAGCCTGGCAACTCCGACTTCCGCCCCTGGAACATCGGATTCCCCACCACCGCGGGATTCGGGATGAATCTGCGCGAGGTGTTCACCGGCGAGGTGATAGGCCCCGTCAACGACTATATGTCCGTTGAGCTCGCGCCGCATGACTGCAGCGTCTTCATCGGCGAATGGGTTGCGCTCTGAGCCGCCCCGAACTGAAAGAAAGGAAGTAATGATATGATAGTCAGAACACCTCCGATGGGTTGGAACACATGGAACACCTTCGGCGAAGACATCAGCGAGGACCTCATCATCGAGACCTGCGACGCCATGATCGAAAAGGGTCTGCGCGACGCGGGATACGAATATATTGTCATCGACGACTGCTGGTCTCTCAAGGAGAGAGACGCGGAAGGCAGACTTCAGGCCGACCCCGTTAAATTCCCCCACGGGATAAAGTATCTCGCTGATTACATCCATTCGAGGGGTATGAAACTCGGTATGTACTCCTGCTGCGGTCCTCTGACCTGCGCCGGATACCCCGGTTCTCTCGACCACGAATTCATCGACGCCAAATTCTTCGCGGACAACGAAGTGGATTACCTGAAATACGACTGGTGCTACCACCCGACAAATCTGGCGGGAAGCACGCTCTACAACAGAATGAAAATGGCGCTCAACGCCACCGGACGCGACATCGTCTTCTCCGTCTGCAACTGGGGCGAAGAGAATCTTCTCGACTGGATCCGGTCCGTCGGCGGCGACCTCTACCGCTCCACCGGCGACATCAATGACAGCTTCCGCTCCATCAGGGAGATTTTCGACAGCCAGGTGGACAACTTCGCCCTCTCGGGGCCCAACTGCTTCAATGATATGGACATGCTGGTCTGCGGCATGAACAACAAGGGCAACGTGTCCGCGGGCGGATGCACGTTCGACGAGTACAAGACCCACTTCTGTCTGTGGTGCATGGCGCAGAGCCCGCTGATGATCGGATGCGACGTGAGAAACGTTGACGACGACATCCTCGCCCTGCTCAAAAACCGGGAGCTCATCGCCATCAACCAGGACCCGGAGTGCCGTCCCGTCATCCCCGCGCCCATGCACAATCATCCCTGCTTCGCAAAGCATCTGACGAACAACGAATACGCGTTCTCTCTGACAAACTACGACGACGAAGAATCGGAGATATTCATGATCCTCGCCGACATCGGCCTGCCGCTGACAGGCGAATGGGGCTTCAAGCTCCGCGACTGCATCACCGGCGAAGAGATAGAGAAGATCGCCGTCGACAAAATCCACGCAGCCGTGGCGGCGCACTCCACCCGGGTGTTCCGCGGCACGCTCGTCAGATTGAGATGACGAACAGATTCCCCCGGCCTCAGGCAGCGCCGCCGAAGGAGGACAGATATATCTGCATCAAGTGCGGCAAGGCGCTGAAGAAAGTGGACGTGGGGCTCCACAAAAAGATGATCAACCGGGGCGCGGAGCGCTGGATGTGCGTGGACTGCCTCGGGGAATATCTGGGAGTCTCACGGGAAGAACTTCTGAGAAAAGCCGAATACTTCAAAGAAATGGGCTGTACCCTGTTTTGCTGAATACAAAAACGCCGCCGCGCTCGGTTTTGAGCGCGGCGGCAGTTTTTTTCTTCAATTACGGACCGGCTTAAT
>CACXCL010000191.1 GCA_902766115.1 uncultured Ruminococcus sp. | reverse complement strand
GGAGATTTGTGCTGATACTTTACGCGAAATGAAGAGGAACGATGGCTCTTCGTTCACTTCCCGCGATGACGAGATAATCAATCACACGGGAACGGGGAAGGCTTTTTGCTCACGAGCGATTTTTGCTTCAAACGCTCTCCGATAAAAAGCCCGCTGTGATGGGAGAAACATGGCATTACAACTGACAATCTCGTATTCGGGCAGTACGCGGGATGGGAGAGCTTGATCCTCCCGGGACTTACCGCGACCGGGGGGGTGGAGGGGGGAAGCGAGAGTCGCCCGCGAGGACGTCTTCGGGGCGGAGCTTCGGCAAGTCCGAGCGGAGAGAGCGGGCTCGATCCCCCCTCCGACTTCTCTTTCAGTGCAGGCTTTCTCTTCTAGAAGAGAAAGAGTGCATTGGGGTTTTGCGGATGATGGGACTAACGATTTTGAGATACAATATTAGCATATTTTACTAACAAATCTCCGTCCTTAAAACCCGCGGAGTCCTCCTGTCTGCCAAAAAACGGCGGTAAACGCCGTTTTTCCAAAGTTTATCCTCCCCCCGGCGTCGGTCGGCTCGCTTCCCCCATCAGGCGAAACCTTCAAAGTACCTGCCTCTGACGCTTGTTTTGCGTGATTTTTTAGTAAAAAATGAATTGTCGCCTGCGCCGGCATGAATTGGCTTCGCCATGAATTGCGCCATCCGGCGCATGAATTGGCCTGCGCCGGCGCGGAGGTCATGATTCGCCGCTCACGCGGCATGAAAAACAGCCGCGGAAATCCCGCGACCTTAATTCATTCTTTGGAAAAATGTGTCCGGAGACACATTTTTCGGGGAAACAGAAAGAAAACAGGCGCTTTTGCTTCGCCGGCGCCTGTTTGAGGGGTTCGTGGGAGAGCTTTTTGAAAAAGCTCTCCCACGGAGAACACCGCCCGGGAGAGAGCCTCCCCGGCGGTGTTTTTTTATCCTTATCCTTCAA
Source organism: uncultured Ruminococcus sp. (assembly GCA_902766115.1). Classification (GTDB taxonomy): domain Bacteria; phylum Bacillota; class Clostridia; order Oscillospirales; family CAG-272; genus RUG11130. The sequence continues at coordinate 1,733 of CACXCL010000191.1, read as the reverse complement.
CGACCAAATCAATCCCCGCGCCGATGCCGTACACCTGTCCGGTTACGGGATCCTCGTACTTGAAGCACACCAGGATCTTGTTGTCGGACAGATCGTTGTCGAAAAGATCGGTATGGAACTGATAAACGCCGTCCGTGAGTCCCGTTTTCTCCCTGAGGAACGATTCGATGTACTCGACATTGAGCTGCTCCGCGGTGAGCGTTATGGGGTTGTCGTCATAATACTCAATGACCTTTTTGGCTTCCTTGAGCTCCTCCGGAGTGTCGTCCCAGCAGTAGCTCGGGGCGCCGCCAGCCATGGCTCCGGTATAGCCGAAGAAGGGCTGCTTTATCAGCGAAAGGTAGAACTCGACGGTGTACGACTCCTCGCCTCTCGTGAACTTCACCTCGACGAAGCCGCCGAAAATGTCCAGAGCGCCGGCGGGACCGTACTGCTCCTTGAGGTCGTCGTATCCGTCCACCACCTCGGCGTCGCATCCGAATTTCTCGGAGATAGCGGCGTTGAGGGTCTCCTCGTTGAAGCTCGAGCTGAACCCGAAGATGAAGTAGACGTGGTTGTGCGTCACGCAGGCGACGTCGCTCAGCATCTCGTCGATGAGATCGTTGAGCGGGACCTGAACGTTGACCTTCGCCCCCACCGTGTACATTCTCCCCGATTCGGGATCGTCGTATCTGAAGCAGACGGTGATATCGTCCGGACCGAATCCCGTGGAGAAGAATTTGTAGACCTTTTTGTCCTTGAGACCGGTCACCTCGCGGAAGAAGGACTCCACATATTCGACGTTCGCCTGGTCACCTTCGAGGGTCAGCGTTTCACCGTCGTATTCGATAATGGATTCGAGGGCGGAGGCAATCTCGGAAGGCAGATCGTCCGGGCACCAGCTCAGCACGCCTCCCGTGGACGCGCCGGTGTCGTAGGCGTACAGATCCTTGCGGATCGTGATCCCGAGGTTTTCGGTATACGTCTCGCCGGTCTCCTCGTCGGTGAAGGTCACCGGGCAGTCGTCGATCCAGGCCATCCCGCCGTCTCCGTCGGCGCCTGCATAAATATCTTTAAGTTCGGCAAATCCGTCGCTGTCTATCTCAACCTTACAGCCGAATATCTCCGACATCAGAGCGTTTAAGCTCTCTTCGGTAAGCGTTCTGGAGTAGCCGAACTGGAGATTGATGTCGTCGTGGTTGTAGCAGAGAAGCTCGCTGATCCTGTCCGCGATCCTCTCCTCAAAGGACTTCGGAGTGTCGGACTCCAGGTATCTCATGAGTATCGTCGCCACCTGAGCTCTCGTGGCGTTGCCCTTGGGGTCAAGGAGCGTCTCTTTGCCAGCCTTGGTCCCGGTGATGAGGCCTTCGCCCACCGCCCAGGTCATGGCGGCTTTGGCGAACTTCGAGACCTTCGATCCGTCGGGGAAGGTGTTGAGATTCGCCTTGGCGGAGGTATCGCGGCCCTTGAACTGGGCGAAGCGATAGAAGATCGTGGCGATCTGCTCTCTTGTGATGGGGGTCAGAGGCGAGAACGTGGTTTCCGTAGTGCCGTTCACCACTTTGTTCTCATACGCCCAGGCGACGGATTTCTTGTACCAGCCCGCTTTCAGGTCTGTGAAGGGGGTGGAGCCGGTCGCGGCGGGCTCGCCCTCGGAGCGGTAAAGCACCGTCACCAGCATGGCGCGGTTCATGGGGGTGTCCGGCTCGAAGGTGGTGTCCGTCATGCCGTTCATGAGTTTGTTGTCGTACACG
>CACXCL010000190.1 GCA_902766115.1 uncultured Ruminococcus sp. | reverse complement strand
GAAACCGTTCTTCAAAATGATTATATCATAGATTATAGCAGAATCTGACGAATAATACAAGAAAGAACATCTTGTTGAGTCTTGCAGAAATCATTCGCCGTCTTTGCCGGAATATTCGGTATATATCACATTTTTCGGGACGCCGCGTTCTTTTGCGGCGCGCTTTATGGCGTCCATTCTTCCGAGCCCGGCTTTTATCAGGGAATCAACGTGTTCCCGGACGTCATCGGGATAATCGGCCTTTTCCTCACCGGTCCTGCCCTGAAGGACAAGGACGAATTCTCCTCTCGGCTCTTTTTCCTCAAAGAGCTTCGCCGCATCATCTGCCGTTGTTTTTATTATCTCCTCGTTGAGTTTAGTGAGCTCTCTGCACAGGGTGAGTCTTCTCCCGCTCGCGATCGACGATATATCCTTCAGCGTGGTCCTGAGCCTGTGCGGAGCCTCGTATATCACGACCGTGCGGCGCTCGTTTCCGATTTCTTCAAGCCTTTTTTTTCTGTTTTTTCCGTCTGTAGGCAGAAAACCTTCGAAAACGAATCTCTCCGTCGGCAGCGTCGAGACGACAAGAGCCGCAATGGCGGCGCATGCGCCGGGTATCGGGACGGTCCTTATCCCATGCTCGGAACAGAGCTTCACAAGATCCGAGCCGGGGTCGCTTACGGCGGGCGTTCCGGCGTCCGTCACCACGGCGCAGCTTTCGCCGTTTTTTATCCGTTCGACGATCTTCGGTCCTTTTTCGTATTTATTATGCTCGTAATACGACGTCAGCGGCGCGGAGATGCCGAGCCGTGACAGAAGAAGACCTGTTTTTCTTGTATCCTCTGCTGCTATGAAGTCGACGCCGGAGAGCACCTTAAGCGCCCTTTCCGTAATGTCACCCATATTGCCGATGGGGGTGGCGACCACGTACAGCACTCCTTTTTCCACGGCGTTTCTTTCTCTTTCTTCCATTTCTTCTCCTTCCGTCAAATGAGATGATCAAGAGTAAAATCGTCGTAAATCTTTTTCATGTCATCCGTGTAAGTTGTTTTTCCGTGTTCTTTGTATATGACCAGCGGACGGGAGATCGCCATTCCCGGCGACCCTCCGGATCTGCCTTCGATAAGTATAAGACACGGCGGCGAATCGAAGTACGGAAAGACCGTCACCAGCCTCTTCGGTTCGATCTTCGCCTCCCGCATGGCACAGAGAAGGTCGGCAGTCCGCTCCGGTCGGTATACTGCGGAAAACGACCCGCCGTATTTCAGCAGTCTCGCCGCCGCCCGGCAGAAATCAGTCACCGTCCCGTGAAGCTCGCGCCGCGCGGCGCTCATCTCCGCATCATCGTTTTCTTTGCCCGCTCCCGCCTTCATGTAGGGTGGATTGGCGAAAACGGAATCGCAGGGACCGCCTGAGTCCCTGTCAGTGAGATCTCTGATGTCTGCGCGTATGACTGTTATCCGATCCGACAGCCCGTTCATTTTCACGTTGCGGTCGGCAAGCTCCGCGTACTTTTCCTGTATCTCGGCGGCGGTGATGTGAGAATACTTCGACTTTTCCGCGCAAAGCAGGGAGACGACGCCCGTTCCGCATCCGAGCTCCGCCGCCCGGCCTGACGACGACGGTCTTGCAAAGACGGCGAGAAGATAGGCGTCCGTCCCGAACGTGAGACCTCTTTTCCTGCTGATAAGAGAAAGATTTTCGTTTATTACGTCAAGACGTTCCTCCGCGGGATCGAAGAGGACACCCGGGCTTTCCGTATTCATACGGCACCTCCGTATCAAATAATAAAAGCGAAGTAGCCTCAACCGAAGTCCTCCGCCTTTACTATTATGTTAGTTGTCCGTCTCAGTCCTTTTCGGGAGCACCGACGGGGCAAACGTCTGCGCAAGCGCCGCACTCGAGGCATTCGTCGGGGTTGATGACGTACTTGCCGTCACCCTCGGAAATGCAAGATACGGGACATTCAGCCGCGCAAGCACCGCAAGCGATGCACTCATCAGAAATCTTGTATGCCATTCAAAAACACCTCCATTACCCTGAGTTCAGTTCATTGTATCACAGAATTCGGAAAAAATAAAGAGATTTTGAAAAATTATTTGGAATTCTGCTTTATGACAGTAACGTCGTCCCTGTGGTAGGTCTTGACCGCGTCGCCGCTCGACGTTGCGATCCTGACTTTCAAAAAGCCCGTCAGAGGGCTTGACTCCACCACGACACCCTCGCCGTCGGGCGTTTTGACTTTTGCGTCGTTTTTCGGAGTCTTCTTGATCTCGCTTTCGTAATTTTCGTGTTCGAAGCGGAGACAGCACATAAGTCTGCCGCAAGTTCCCGATATTTTTGCGGAATTGAGCGACAGATTCTGTTCCTTGGCCATTTTGATCGAGACCTGAGCGAAATCGTTCAGGAAAGACGAGCAGCAGAAGGGCCTGCCGCATATCCCGATGCCGCCGATCATTTTGGCCTCGTCGCGGATACCTATCTGTCTCAGCTCGATCCTTGTGCGAAACACGGAGGCAAGGTCCTTGACAAGCTCGCGGAAATCCACTCTCACCTCTGCGGTGAAGTAGAACATCAGCTTCGACCGGTCGAAGGTATACTCGGCGTCGATGAGCTTCATCGTGAGCTCATGTTCCTCGATTTTCTTCTGGCAGGTAGCCATCGCCTCTTTTTCAAGGCTTTGATTGGTCTCGTGCTGCTTTTTGTCGGCGTCCGTCGCCTTGCGGACCACGGCGCGAAGCGGGGGGACAATCTCGGAGGATTTTACCTTCTTGTTTCCTATGGTCACCTTTCCGAATTCCAGACCGCGCGCCGTCTCGACGATCGCGTCGTCGCCTTTTGCGAGAATATTCTTTCTGGGATCGAAATAATACGTCTTTCCGGTGTCCTTGAATTTCAGACCGATTATTTCGACTTCTTCGGGAAGTACCTGTTCTTCTTCCGGGGTTTTCTTTGCTTTATCTTCCATGACTTTCAACCTTTTCTCAATATATTGTTTCATCCGGCGCGATTCTTTTCGCACGAGAATACAAGATCAAAATAGCAGATCCGGGGAGACACGTTCGACTCCAGCCTGTCCATCGCTTTCGCCACGTTTTCGAAGACATACGCGCCGTACGACGGAGGAACGGACGAGATGATCCTGTCGGATCTCTCTCTGTCCGTGAACAGAAAAGCGGGGGCATTGCTGCTCTTCATCAGCAGAGTAAGATCTCTCGTCGCCTCGGCGACGTATAGAATAAGCTCCTTTGCGACGGCAAGCCCTCTTTTGGCAGGTATCTCTCTCAGCACCCATGAGATCGCGTCTCCGGTCTTCGCCGTGAAAAGATATTCCGCGAATTCCATGGCTTTTTCTTCCGCCGCCTTTGCTTTTCTGCCCGATTCCGAGGGAAACAGGATCTCTTTCGCCGCTCCGATGGATCCGCGCGCCCCTCTCAGGGCGTTGTAAAACTTTTCCGGATCGCGTTTTCTTATTCCGTCCGCTCCGGGTACGGTGCCGAGATATTCTTCTAACTCATCCGGACCGAACAACTCCGTCCTCAGGACGGTGGATCTGCTCCGGACTGTCTCGAGAAGAGCCGAGGCGTCCTCGGTCAGCAGGAAGAAGGTGACGAAGGACGGCGGATCCTCAAGGGAGATAAGAAACGAGTTCTGCGCCTGGACGGTCATCTTGTCCGCCTGCTCGATTATATAGACCCTCATATCCGAGTCGTTGGGGACGACGTAAAGACCCGATTTGATCTCCCTTATCTCATCCACGCCTATGGTCGCCTTTCCGTGAGGAGATACGGTTATCACGTCCGCGGACTGACCGTGAAGGATCCTTTTGCATACGGGACAATGCCCGCAGGGAAGGGGCGAGCCGGCGTTTTGCCTGTTCTCGCATGAGAGGGCGGCGGCTGCAAGGGTCGCAACTGTCCGTTTTCCCGAGCCTCTCGGCCCTTCGATGATATACGCGTGCGACGACGTCCCGTCGGCGATGGCGGCGCCGAGATTATGTTTTATGGCTTCGTTGCCCATGAGGTCTCGAAAGATCTCTCTCATTTTCCGGCGCTCCTTTCCGAGATGGCGTGCTTTTCGAAATTACGCTTTGGCGATAAGTATCTTTATCGGCTCGTCCTCGTCGATCTCCACCGTGGCGATGGGCTCGGCGACACTTCCCGCCGCGCTCAGCGTCTCGGTGAACACGTAGTTTTCAAATCCGGAGGGGAGAGCCCCCGACACGACGTCGATCACGATGCGGTCCATGATCTCGAGTCCCGCGTTCTTTCTGGCGTCCTGGATATTCCGGACGATCTCGCGGGCGACGCCCTCGCGCCTCAACTCGTCGTCGACGGTCAGATCGAGGGACACAACGATCCCTTCCTCGCTGGCGACGAACATACCGTCCCGGGCGTTGTATTTCACAAGGATGACGTCGGAGGCGAGCGATTCCGTGATGCCGTTTATCTCCACCTCTGCTACGTCGCCTTTGAGCGTGAATCTGCCGGATTTCACCGCTTTGATGATGTCCGGTATCCTGTCGGGGTAGAGTCTCCTGATCTCGTTGAAATTCGGGTCGTACTGGACCGTGGCGATGTCGCCGACGTCATTCAGCATCACTGCGCGCTTCACGTTAAGCTCTTCCGCGATCACGTCCGTGTAGGATGCGATCCTGCCGGCGCTTTCGGGGTCCGGCAGAGCTATCTTCAGCTCTCTCAGAGGCTGACGGTTCTTGACTCTGTTCTTCTGCCTTATGGACCGGGCGAGGGTGATGATATCCTGCACCAGATCGATGTCACGGGCGAGATCGTCGTCTCTGTATTTCTCAGGGATCACGGGCCACTCCGTCAGGTGGACGGATTCTCCGCCTGTGAGGATCTTATAGAGCTTCTCCGAGACGATGGGCGCCACCGGAGCGAACAGCTTCGTCGTGTTCACGAGGACGTAGTACAGCGTCTCGTATGCGTTTTTCTTGTCTTCGGTGAATTCCGCGGACCAGAATCTTCTTCTGGACCTTCTGATATACCAGTTTGTCAGCCCGTCCACCAATGAAACGAGGTCCTCGACGTATCGGTTGACCGAGTATGCGTCCATGTTCGCCGTGATGGAATCCGTGACGGACCAGAGTTTCGCGAGGATCCACCGGTCAAGCTGATTGTCGCTCTCCGGCTCCTTCAAGGTCTCGGGCGCAAAGTTGTCGATGTTCGCGTAAGAGATGAAGAAATTGCAAGCGTTCCACAGGGGAAGGATTATCTGCTGATACGCGTCGAGAATGCCGTTCTCGTCGAATTGGAGATCGCCGATCAGCATAGCGCTGCTCTGATACAGATACAGGCGGAAGGCGTCCGTACCGAACTTTTTCATCAGCTCCATGGGGTCAGTGTAGTTCTTCGAGGATTTTGACAGCTTCTTGCCGTCTTTTGAGAGGATCGTTCCGTGGACCACGCAGTTCTTGAACGCGGGCCTGTCGAAAAGGGCGGTGGCGAGAACGTGCAGATAGTAGAACCAGCATCTGATCTGCCCCGTGTACTCGACAACGAAATCCGAGGGGAAATGCTCCTCGAACCACTCTTTGTTCTCGAAGGGATAGTGCTTTGACGCGAAAGGAACGCTTCCGCTCTCGAACCAGCAGTCAAGCACCTCGGGCACTCTCACCATTTTGCCGCCGCAGTCGGGGCAGGTGAAGGTCACCTGATCCATGAACTGCCTGTGCAGGTTTTCGAGGCGGACGCCGCTCGCCTGCTCGATCTCGTCGATGCTTCCGAGCACGGTTTGTTTGCCGCACTTGTCGCATATCCATATGGGGATCGGAGTGCTCCAGTATCTGTTTCGCGAGATGTTCCAGTCCCGCGCCCCGGCAAGCCAGTTTCCGAAACGGCCGTGCTTCACGGTCTCGGGCAGCCAGTTGATCTTCTCGTTGTGCTCGATGAGGCGGTCCTTGATCTTGCCCACGTTGAAGTAGTACGCGTCCATCGCCTTGTAGATGAGCGGTCTCTTACAGCGCCAGCAGTGAGGGTAATTGTGGACGATTGTCCCGTCCGCCACGGCTTTGCCGTTCTCATACAGGAAACGTATGATGATCGGATTCATCTCGATCACGTTCTTGTCTTCCTGGATGGGGTAGAAATCAGTGATTTCCTCGGTGAAACGTCCCTTCGAATCGACCGGATTCACCAGAGGGATGTTGTTGTTCTTGCAGGTCCAGTAGTCGTCCTCGCCGAATGCCGGAGCCGTATGGACGATGCCCACGCCTTCTTCCGCTCCGACGTAGTCCGCGGAAACCACACGGAAGGCGCCCTCGGCCTTTTTGTCCGCGAAATAGGGGAACAAAGGCTCGTAGGTCGTGCCCAGAAGCTCGGATCCCTTGACTTCCTTTACGATAACGGGCTCCGCGCCGAACACCTTCTCAAAATTCTTCAGAGTCTCGCGGCAGGCGACGAAGATCTCGTCCCCTACGTCCACAAATGCGTAGTCGAGATTTTCGCCCACGGCGAGACAGAGGTTGGAGGGAAGAGTCCACGGCGTCGTGGTCCAGGCGAGGAAGAAAACGGGCTTTCCCGCCTCGATAAGATCCGTGCGGAACTTGGCGATGAGCCATCTGTCCTGACGGGGCCTCGTGGAGTCGGATTCTCTCGTGTCGGAGATGGAGAGGGACGTCTCGCAGTGGGTGCAGTATGGGGTCACCCGGTAGTCGCGGTAGATGAGTCCCTTGTCGTAGCACGCCTTGAACGCCCACATGACGCTCTCCATGAAATCGCGGTTCATGGTCTTGTAAGCCCCGTCGTAATCCACCCATCTCGCCATCTGCTCGACGTATTCCTTCCACGCCTCGTTGTTGCTTGAGACGATCTCGAAACACTTGTCGTTGAAGGGACCTATCCCGATCTTCTTCTCTATGTCGTTTTTATCGTCTATGCCGAGCTGGACTTCCGCCTGATTCTCGATAGGCAGACCGTGGCAGTCCCAGCCCCAGACTCTGGGGACGCTGTAGCCCTTCATTGTCCAGTAGCGGGAGATCATATCCTTTATAAAGGAGACGAGTACGGTCCCGTGATGGGGTTTTCCCGTGGGGAACGGAGGACCGTCATAGAAAACGATCTCGCCTTTATCGGGCTGGCTGACTGATTTTTCGAATGTGCCGTCCTTTTTCCAGAATTCAAGTATTTCCGGCTGGATCTCGGAAAAATCGGGCTTTGGAGACAATTCTTTAAACTTCATGCTGCGGATGTTCCTTTCTCCATGTTATGTGATCCTCCGGGACAGGGACCCGAAGGGAAAGATATGCACAAAATAATCCATACTATTATATCATCTTTCGGAGCCGCGGTCAATGACCCGGGATCAACTTTTTACTTTATCCGCCGATAATTTGGCACCGTCGCCCGGACAGCCTCTCCGACGCGGCGAAATGAACAAAAAAAGGGTATTTATGAAATAGGTGTTGAATTTTGGGCTGTTTTATTGTATAATGCATAGGACAATTTGGATCAAGGATCATTATCACGGAAAGGACGGTGATCTGCTTGAAATCAGGCGTCAAAGCCGAAGGTATCGAGCGCCCGAAAAAGAGAGGGATATTATCCGACAGCGTGATCCTGTCATTTCTTGACAGGCTTTGCACAAAGATCTACGAGATGCTGAAGAACGGGTTTTTTGCCCGGATCTTCACGTCATACGGCGGAAAATTGAAATCCCGTGAAAAGAAAGTGCGCGAGAAGAGTTTTATCCGTTCCTTCGCGCAGAAAACGGAAAGATCCGCCTTGATGCAGCTCGTCCGGCGGATCGCCGACGGGGTGATGGCGCTGAGGCTGAAGGTGATCGGGATTTTCTTCTTCGCATTTGCGGCGGTCACAGGCGTCCTTGCGCTGACGACCGGACTTATGTCCGACACCGGATATATCCCGAGATCTCATTACTCCGTGATGCTGTTCGCGGGTATAATCCTTCTCTCGTCGCTCCCTCTTCTGTCGTCACGGAGGACCCTGTACGGCGGCATTACGGATTCCACGATATGCGCCAAGGTGTTGCCCGCTCTGGGATTTCCCGTCGATAAGCTGAACTATGAGGGCGTCACCGGAAGGACCATCGTCGCACTCATACTCGGTATCGCCGCAGGCGCGCTGTCTTATATAGTCAGCCCGATCTACATAATGGCCGCGGTCATCGGAACGGTGTTCGTGTATCTCGTCATGGTAAGACCCGAGTTCGGGATGCTGTGTCTGTTTTTCATAACTCCGCTCCTCCCGACGGTCGCCGTGGCGGCTCTCCTTATTCTTGTCGCTCTCTCATATCTCCTGAAGGTGTTGAGAGGAAAGAGAAGGATCGTTTTCGAGGCGGTCGATCTCTTTGTGTTGATCCTTGCCGCCCTGTATGTCTTCGGGGGCTTTGTGTCGCTGTCGATCAGGTCGCTGATCCCCGTTTCGCTCAGGGTCGGCTTTCTGGTCGGGTATTTTCTCGTCGCGTGCATCGACCACTCGAGAGAGTGGCTCAAGAGGTTCACGCTGTCCGCGATCTTCTCCGGGGTGGCGGTATCCCTCTACGGGATCGCCATGTACTTCTTCGGATCGAAGGGCGGAAACACGTGGCTTGACAGTTCGCTCTTCTCGGATATTTCAGGACGCGCTGTATCGACGCTCGAGAATCCGAATATGCTCGGCGAATATCTTGCAATCATGATCCCGATAGCTGTCGCCGTTCTTATCTCGGGCGAGATGATCAAGCGTTCCACCTCGTTTCTCGCCTGCTGCGCGCTTGCGTTCTGCATGGTGCTGACCTGGAGCCGCGGCGCATGGCTCGCTTTGATCTTCGCCATGCTGATCCTGGTGTTTATCTGGCACCGCCGTTCCGTATGGCTGGTGCTGGGAGGAGCCATCGCCTTGCCCCTTGCGTCTTTCGTGATGCCGACGAACATCCTTAACCGGTTCATGAGCATCGGCAACATGGCGGACAGTTCCACCTCCTACAGAGTCAATATCTGGAGAGGCGCCATGAGAATGATCCGCGATCATCTTTTCTTCGGTATAGGCGTCGGCGAGGACGCGTGGAAGAAGGTATATCCCGATTATACGCTGCCCGGCATCGAAAAAGCGCCGCACGCTCACAACCTCTTCATGCAGATCACCGTCGACATGGGTATCGCAGCTCTCATCGTTCTGCTTGTGATCCTGTTCTTTACGTTCCAGTCCGGTTTTTCCGTTTTTTCAAAAATATCCCGGACGGGGTCCCTTGACTCGACCGGGCTGCTTCGTGCAGACGAATTGGGACGCGAAACGGTCTCCGGAACGGAAAAGAACGCGAAGCTCGCCAAGCTTCGGCTGCGAATGGCCGTAGCGGGACCGATGTGCGGGATCTTCAGCGTTATTGTCGAGGGAATGACAGACTACTCCTGGTACAATTACCGCGTTTACCTCGTGTTCTGGCTTGTTGCCGCGCTTTCTGTCGCGTTTACAAAGGATGCGCGTAAATACCTGAAGCCGGATATCCCTCCGGACGGCGAGCCGGACAGCCATCTGGCGGAAGTAGAGCTCCCCGCGAAATAAACGGGCGTTTTCCAAAGAAAAGGAGATTTGAAATGGAAAAGAAAAAGTTCAGATTCAATATCATCGACGCGATCATTCTTTTCGTCATACTTGCCGCGATCGCGCTCCTCGTTTACGTTTTTGTCATCAGCGACAAGACTGTTGAGGAATACCCCAAGTGTCAGATCGAGTGCGTTATCGAAGTCACGCGGATCAACGAAAATCTTGCAAACGAAGCTCAGATCGGAGAGGGAAAGAATGTTTTCAATCCCGTGAACAACAAGCTCATCGGCAAGGTCATCTCTGAGCCCGAGATCAAAAACACGATCACGACGTCTTTCGACGAGGAGACCGGTCAGGAAATATATCCCGAGGTGGAAGGACTCAAGGATATATACTTTACTCTCCGCCTTGACGCCGAAAAGACAGAGTGGGGCTTCGCCGCCGGAGATCTGTATTTTGACGTCAACGATTCCGTCCGCTTCCGTGTCGGAGACTTCGAGTGCAGCGGCACGTGTCTCGATCTTAAAGTCATCGACTGAGTCCGCCCGGGGTGATCGTTATGATTGACAATAATCTTATTTACGCCGTCGTGGCTCTCATATGCTCGGTCCTTCTCGCTTTCTCTCTTACACCGGCGGTGAGGGTCCTTGCGTTCAAGATAGGGGCTATCGACGTTCCCAAAGACAACAGGAGGATGCATAAAAAGCCGATCCCCAGGATGGGCGGGCTTGCCATATATCTCAGTTTTTGTATCACCTGCCTTCTTTTCTGCAACGTATCGAAGGAACTGCTTGTCATGCTTTCCGGCGGACTGCTCATCGCGACGCTCGGCATTCTCGACGACGTGTTCAGGCTCAGTGCGTGGCTCAAATTCTTCGTTCAGATAGCCATTGCCGTCGGTACGTACTTCGGAGGCATCAGGATCGACAGACTCAGCTTCGGAGGACGTTATTTCTCCCTTGGATTTTTTGCGATCCCCATCACGGTGCTGTGGATCGTCGGACTGTCGAACGCCTTCAACTTTGTTGACGGGCTTGACGGACTTTCCTGCGGACTCTCGACAATTTCTTCGATCTCGATTTTATGCGTCGTTCTCCTGCAGGGAGACACCTCATACGCGCTTGTCGCGTTGATACTGATCGGCGCGTGCTGCGGATTCCTGCCGTTCAACCGCCATCCGGCGAGGATATTCATGGGCGACACCGGAGCCCTTTTCCTCGGATATACGCTTGCCGTGATTTCTGTACAGGGAACGTTCAAGATGCACACCGCGCTCTCCATACTCGTTCCTCTGTTCATATTCGCCGTCCCGCTGGCGGATACGGTATTTGCCGTGATCAGGAGACTTCTCTCGGGCAAAAGCCCGTTCGCGGCGGACCGCGGCCATTTCCACCACAGGCTGGTCGACATGGGCTTCACTCAGAGAGAGTCTGTCAAGATCCTTTATTCCATATGCGGAATGTTCGGCCTTGTCGCCGTGTTCATGTGCGACAAGATCTTCCCCCGGTACAGATTGGTTAAAACCATTTCGATTGTCGTGATCGCTTTGATCATATTCATCGTGATCCTCGCTATAATGAAGAATCCCATGACGAGACTTCACTCAGGCCTTTTTGAGGAAGAGGAGATCCATATCCCCGAACTCGAAAACAAAAAAGAAGATAACGATAACGACGGACAAAGCAAAGACGCCGACGAAGGCAAAAACGAATGATTTTCAACCGACGGAAAGGATAGGTAAAGAGAATGGATAACAAAACCAACGCAAAAAAGAAACGGCTCGGCGTACTTGACTATTTCATAATAATCGTTTTGATCCTCTGCGTCGCGGGAATCGCCCTCCGTTTTATTTTCAAACTGAACAAACCCGAGGACAAGACCTTTGCGCACGTCGAATCCGAAACGTACTACGTACAGTATATTTCGAGGAATCAAAGAAACGTGGTCGACGACTTTCTCAAGGAAGGTACCGAATTCAGATTTTTCGGAACCAACGAGCCGTTCGGCACGTCCTTCGCCGTTCCGGACAGCGAGCCTGCCGAAAAGAGGTACGTGAATTCCAAAGGAGAACAGATACTGGTCCGCAACACCTCTGACGACGACAGGACCGACAAGGAGGACCTGCGCGGCAAGTTCGTCGTAAAGGGAAAACTCAGCGAGGACGGAGTTCTCCTCGTTGACGGCTCGAACAACATCATCTCCCTTAACAAGGAATATACCGTCCGAAGCGACTATTTGGTCTTCAGCTTCACAGTGGTCGGCATTACTCCCGCGAAATGAACAGACCGTTTACGGACGTAGACTATTCCGAACTTGAAAAACGTCTTGACGCGCTTATTTCCGACAGCCCTGCGGCGGTGTCCGCTCTCGCCAACTCCTCTGCTCTTATCTTTGAGCATATTCCGGACGTGAGTTGGGCGGGGTTTTACGTCAGGCGCCGGGAAGAGCTGATTCTCGGTCCTTTCCAGGGGAAAACGGCGTGTATCGTGATCCCCCGGGGACGCGGAGTTTGCCAGGCTGCGCTCAGGGAAGGCAAAACCGTCGTTGTTGACGACGTCACCGCGTTTCCCGGTCATATCGCCTGCGACGCTCGGTCGAGATCGGAGATCGTCGTTCCGGTAAAGTACCGCGGGGAAGTCGTCGCCGTGCTCGATATTGACAGCTATTCTCCCGGACGGTTTTCCGGCGCGGACGCTCCGGGACTTGAAAAACTTGTCGGGGTAGTGGAAAAAACGGTCGGAGATCGTATTTCCGGTTTGGTTTGAAATAATTTGAGAGAAACAGAAAGGAAGCTCAGTTATGGATTCAGAAAGAAAGATCCCGTTCGGGTTTGTGGGACTGAACGGGAGAGGGACCGGTCAGCTTTTAACATTCATTGACATTCCGGGGGTCACGGTGACGGCGGTCTGCGACGTCTACGAGGATCTCGCAGAAAATGCCGCGGATATCGTTAACAAAAAATATGGTTTTCGCCCCGCGGTCTACACGGATTACAAAAAAATGCTCGCCGACGGCGGATTTGAAGCCGTTGTGTGCTGCACCACCTGGATCACCCATGCGGAGATCGCCGTGGCGGCAATGCGTTCCGGATATCACGTTGCTTTCGAGGTGGGCGGCGCATCAGACATCGAGGAATGCTGGGAGTTGATCCGCGCCGAGGAAGAGACCGGCAAACATTGCATGATGCTTGAGAACTGCTGCTACTGCAAGGACGAGCTGGCGATATTCAGAATGGAACGTCTCGGAATGTTCGGAGAAGTCGTTCATTGCACCGGCGGATACCGGCATGATCTCCGGAACGAGATCCTTTACGGGAGGGAACTGAGGCACGGACGCCTGGATAACTTCATCCACAGGAACGGAGAACTTTATCCGACCCATCAGCTGGGTCCCATCTCAAAACTGCTCCGCATCAACCGCGGCAACAGACTCATGACCCTCACCAGCCGCGCAAGCAAGGCGAGAGGACTCGAATATCATCTGAACAACAATGTTGACGGCGTCGAATACCTCAAGGGGACGAGGTTCAACGAAGGGGACGTGGTCGATACGCTTATCAGCTGCGCCAACGGAGAGACGATCCACCTTGTCCACGACTGTTCGCTGCCGAGACCCTATTCGAGAAACTATTCCGTTTCCGGAACCAAGGGCGTCTATCAGGATGCGCCTTTCGATAATGCCATCCAGTTTTACGAGGTCAAAGACAGGTACGGTCCGAACGTCCTTTACGGAGACGACCACTGGAGCAAATTCTCCGAATACGAGGAAAAGTACCGTCATCCGCTGTGGACCAAGTATATCAACGACGGGGTCAAGGAAGGGCACGACGGAGTGGACTGGCTTGTTCTGAACGCTTTCGTGGATTCCGTAAGGAACGACGCGACGCCTCCGATCGACGTGTACGATTCCGCCCTTTGGATGAGCATCACGGCTCTTTCTGAGCAGTCTGTCGCCATGGGCGGCGCGCCTGTTCCGATTCCGGATTTCACCAAAGGCAAGTGGATCCACAGAGAGCCGTTCCGCAGAAGCATTTACTGCCTTGAGGAGATTTGCGAAGAGTGTTTCGAGTGACATCTTCAACCGAATACAGCTGCCGGGCGACCGAATGGACGTCCGGCTTTTCTTTTATTAAAAAGTATGTGCAAAAAATACGAAATATGTTGACATGAAAGATTATTGGTGTTATAATAAAACGATACGAACGGATGTTTGCATGCCTTGGCTGGGAGGTGTTATCGTGGCGGTAAGGAACGACGGGGATTTCAGGGCGTTCGTCGATATTTCGTCAGAGATCGACGGTTCCAAGCATTACCGGAAACCGCCCGATCCGGACACCGGGACGGCTCTGATCGAAAACGGCTCCGACGAACCCGGAGACGGCGAGAAGATCGTCAGGATAGGCGGACCCGTTGAAAAAAAAGAATCGAAAGCGACCTTCGCGACCTCTTCCTACAAAAGAAGCGGCGCCGGGTTCAGCGCTTTTTCGTCCAAACGGGGCAACACCCCCGGCAAACTCGTTGAAAAGAAGACCTGTGACGGCCAGTTCATCCTAGAGATTTCCATTTACGACTGGGGCGGCAGCTACAGTTTTTACGAAAAATTTCTCCGTGACGCCGAGAGATTCAGAAACGTTGAGGGGCGCGAGGCGCCTCACGTGCCGTTTTTCTCGTATATACCCCAGTATTCCCAGATGAACGCCGCTCAGAACGACTATTACTTCTGGCTCCGCACCTGTGTCAGAAACGGGACCTATCCCATGTCGGACATATCGTATATCCTGCTGCTGATCTATGAGACGATCAACCTGTGCGGGTCCTCCGACTGCGTTCGGGACGCGGAACTGCTCGGCAGGATATGGTCTGCTTACAGAAGCGTTTACCCCATTCTCGACAAGTATCTTTCAGAATGGATGGCGGACTACTGCATGACGAACGGCGTCCGTCTCCCGGATTGCGTCTTCGGCTTTCTGCCGAGGGTGGTGGAGAGAACGACCGTTAAAGAATTTTATCTTGAAGAAGCTTTCGGACGTGCGGGATCGGACGGATCAAAGTGCCTGTCCGAATGCCTTGCCGACGCCTATTCCGATTACGATCTGTCAAGGAGCAGGTATCTGCGCGAGGATCCCGCGCTCGCAGCGCAGACGAAAGAAATATTCCGCTCCGTTATCGATAAAATGCAGGTTGCCGGCAGGGAACTTTTTTCCCGCGACCGTTTCCGCCGCGTCACGCTGAACAGAGACGCGTACTGCGGCTCTCTCTGCTCGTGCAGCGTCAAAAAGCGGCTTGCCGTCACCATCGACTCGCCCTTCCGCTCTCCGGAGACGAGAAAGACCGTCACGGAGCTGTTGAGATTCGCGGAAAACGCGGTAAGGAAGGCCAGGGGGATAAGGTCGCGCCTTTCGGTGACGGGGCTCGATCCCTCTATGCTGAACATGGCGGAAAAGGCAGGCGAGACCGTTTGCCGCCCGCCGGAGGAAGAATATCTTGCCCGTTACGACGCGCCTGACGGATCGTTCTCCATAGACGATGCGATTATCGTGGAAAACGCCTCCTGGGAGAACACGGAAATACTGACCGAGGGGTCCGCCGGCGAGGATACGGTATCTTCGGATAACGAGGAGCCCGACGGCGCGCTCATATGGAACGGCGTGACGGATGAGATCACTGAAACGAAGCCGGCTGACGGGGACGCGGAAGATCTCTCGCCTGTAACCGTTCTCCTGCGGACCGACGAGAGGCTGCTGGAGGTTCTTCGCTCGTCTGCAGAGTCATATTGCGGCTCGGGGAATACTACCTTTGAGACGCGGTGCCGCGAACTCGGGCTTTTTCCGGACAGCGCAGCCGGCGTGATCAACGACGTTTTCGCTGATGCTACGGGAGACGTGATCCTCGAGCCCGGAGACGGCGGTTACGGTATCGTCGCGGATTATGCGGACGATCTGCGGAAACTGTTGGGTCTCGATAAACGATTATAAACGTCTTTCACGGTCAATACGAAGGGACGGATACTGAATGAACACGGAAAGAATACCTAAAAGAATACTGGGGACGCTGTTTTCGTCCCTCTCGGCGGGAGTCGTTCCCAGAACGGGCGCGCCGTATATCGCCATTGGCCGTAACGCGGAGATCGCCTCGCTGACGAGGGATCTTGACAGGACCGCCGAGGGAGAGGGAGTCACGCGCTTTATCATAGGACGGTACGGATCGGGCAAGAGCTTTCTGATCCAGCTTGCGCGGGGTTACGCCATCGACCGCGGATTCGTCACGGCGGACTGCGATCTCTCCCCGGAGCGTAAGCTCGTCGGATCGTCGGGCTCCGGACTTAATACCTACCGGGAGCTTGTGCGGAACCTCTCGTGCAAATCATCCCCCGACGGAGGGGCTTTGCCGTCCGTTATCGGACGGTGGTACACGTCAGTCGCCTCATCCCTCGCCGAGGAGGGGATCACTCCCGATTCTCCTCTTTTCAGCGACGAGGTGTCACGTCGTATCGTCCGCGAGGCGCGAATATTCGAGAACAACGTGGGCGGCTTCGATTTTGCACTCGTTGTCAGTCAATACTGCCGCGCCTGGGGTGAAGGAGACGACGGGATGATGTCCGCGTGCCTCAAATGGCTGCGCGGCGAATACAACACCAAAACAGAGGCGCGCGAGGCGCTCGGGATAAGATCTGTTTCCGTCATCGACGATTCAAACTGGTACGACCACATAAAACTGCTCTCCGCTCTTGTAAGGAAGATCGGCTACAGCGGTCTTTGCATATTCATTGACGAGTGCGTCAATCTGTATAAGATAGTTAACCGTGTGTCGCGGGAGTCGAACTATGAGAAGATACTCTCCATGTTCAACGACACAATGCAGGGAGGCGCCGAGGGACTTATGATCGTCTTCGGAGGCACGCCACAGTTTCTTGAAGACAACAGACGCGGCCTGTTCAGTTATGAGGCGCTCAGGAGCCGGCTTTCCGATCCGCGTATCGTCCCGGAGGGGATGCAAAGCGCCATGGGACCCATCATCAGGCTCAGACGGCTCAGCGATTCCGAGCTTCTCGCTCTTATCATGCGTCTTTCAACTCTCCACGGCATGTATTACGGCTGGGATCCGAGGATCACGGACGGCGAGAAAAAAGATTTTCTCACCGTTCTGCTTGACCGCGCCGGTGCGGACTCAATGATCACCCCGAGAGAGATAATCAGAGACTTTATCGGCGTCCTCGACCTGCTTTATCAGAATCCGGAAGCCAAAGCGTCAGACATTCTTCCGACCGTCGGGGAGAGCGCCGCGCCCGGGCGGGAAACGCCGCCGTCAAACAGAAAGATAACCGTCGATGATATCGAGTTTTAGTCCTTTCCGAAAGGAGGCGTCTCATGGAAAACGTATTTGAGTCATACTCTCCGTTTATCAAAGAATTCATATACAGACGCGGTTGGGAACGCCTGCACGAGATGCAGGTGGCGGCTTCCCGTGTCATATTCGGAACGGAGGACAACCTCCTTCTGACATCCTCCACGGCGTCAGGCAAGACGGAAGCGGCTTTCTTTCCCGTACTGTCGGAGATCTATGAAGATTTCGAGAAAATAAAGGGCTTCGCGGTGCTCTACATCGCGCCGCTCAAGTCGCTCATCAACGACCAGTTCAACCGCATCACCGAGCTCACGGAGGAAGCCGGGATACCTGTTTATCACTGGCACGGCGACGTCGCCACATCTCACAAATCCCGCGCGCTCCTACAACCGTCGGGCGTGCTGCAGATAACCCCGGAATCCGTTGAAGCCATGCTGATCCGCCGCTCGGGAGACCTGAATTCGCTGTTCGGCGACCTGCGGTATGTGATAATCGACGAGATCCACACGATGACCGGCACAGACCGCGGAAATCAGGTCCTGTGCCAGCTTAAGCGAATGTCGGACAAGACCGGACGGTTCCCCCGCAGGATAGGTCTCTCCGCGACCGTGGGCGATATCGAAAGCGCCGCACGGTGGCTCGGGGCCGGATCGGGCAGAGGGACCTCCGCGCCGAGACCTGTCGGGAATAAGATAAAATGGCGTCTCGGCATGGAGCATTTCTACATCAACGGCGACGGTATCTCCGACGACAAACGCCGTCTTGCAGACATCTCGAGCGGCGAGGTGGAGCCTTCGGAAGAAGACTTGACCGAGAGGACGTATGAGGACACCTTTTCCCTTGATCCGGGCTTCGAATACGTCTACGACTGCGTAAAGGACAAAAAGGCGCTCGTATTCTCAAACTCCCGGGAGGAGACGGAGTACGTCACCGCCACGCTGAGGCAAATCGCTTCAAAACGGGGTGAGGAGGATATTTTTCTCATCCACCACGGCAACCTTTCGGCGTCGATCCGGGAGGACGCCGAGATGAAGATGAAGGACGACGATTCTCACGTCGTCACGTGTGCCACAACGACGATGGAACTCGGCATCGATATCGGCAGGCTCGAGAGGATCGTCCAGATGGGAAGTCCCGTTTCCGTCAAATCGTTTCTCCAGCGGCTGGGCAGATCCGGCAGAAGGGAAGCTCCGCCGGAGATGATGATGGTTTTCCGCGAGGAGACCGCGCTTCCCAATGCGCCGCTGCCTCAGCTCATACCGTGGGATCTTCTTCGCGGCATCGCCGTGGTTCAGCTTTATATCGAGGAGCGGTTCATTGAGCCGCCGTTCCGGATCGAGCTTCCGTTCAGCCTTCTTTTCCATCAGACGCTGTCGGTCCTTGCGTCGCGGGGCTCGATGGACCCGCCGTCGCTCGCCTCCTGTGTGCTGTCGTTCCCGCCGTTTGAAAATGTGTCTGCCGACGACTACAAAACGCTGCTCGTCTCTATGATCAACGACGACTATCTCGAAATGACGGAAGAAGGGGAACTTATCGTAGGACTGCGCGGCGAGCGTATGATAAGCTCGTTCAAATTCTTCGCGGTTTTCAAGGATTCCGAGGACTTCACCGTCCGCTGCGGCTCAGACGAGATCGGCACCATCAGCAGCGCGCCTCCGCCCGGCGACAGATTCGCTCTTGCAGGACGTGTGTGGGAGGTGGAGGAATGCGACGCGGCGCGCCGGCTTATCTACGTCAAATCCGTGGAGGGCAAGATGGAGATCGCCTGGCCCGGCGATTTCGGCGAGATCCACACAAAGATACTGAAAAGGATGAAACAGGTGCTCTGCGAGGACGTCGAGTACCCGTATCTGAAGGAAGGCGCGCTGAAGCGTCTCCGCGCCGCCCGCGCCGTTGCGAGGAACACCGGCATAACGCAAAAAGACGTGATATCCACCGGAGGTTCGACTTACGTTTGCTTCCCGTGGCTCGGAACGAGATCGTTCCGCACCATGAGGCGGTTTATCGGAAAAAACGGCGGAAAATTCGGAGTATCCGGAATGGAGTTCGAGGGGTGCTACTACATCTCCTTCAAGCTGAAAAACGGCACCGGAGACGAGCTTCTTGATCACCTGTCGGACGTGGCGGCTAAGGGTATCGACCTTGATTCTCTCGTCGGGGAGAACGAGGCTCCCGCCTTCGGGAAATTTGACCCGATGGTACCGCCTGAGTTGCTGAGGAAAGCTTATATCAGGGACAGACTTCGTTCCGACGAGGTCTTCGACGTCCTTATGAACAGAAAAAACAATTTGAAAGGGTAAAGCCTATGCCAAAGTGGATAACGATTACAGGCGCAAGGGTAAACAATCTTAAAAACGTGAGTCTCTCCATCCCGAGAGACAAGCTCGTCGTTTTCACCGGGCTTTCAGGCTGCGGTAAGTCGTCTCTCGCGTTTGACACGCTTTACGCCGAAGGTCACAGACGTTTCGTGGAGAGCCTCTCATCCTACGCAAGGATGTTCCTCGGACAGCTTGACAAGCCTGACGTGGACTCCATAGAGGGCCTTTCCCCCGCCATATCCATCGATCAGAAGACTACCTCGCGCAATCCCCGGTCCACGGTGGGTACCGTGACGGAGATATACGATTATCTCCGCCTTCTGTACGCCCGCCTCGGCGTGCCCCACTGTCCGGTATGCGGAAAGGAAATAAGACAGATCTCAGCCGACCAGATCGTGGACCGCATCATGGAATTGCCCGAGGGCGAGAGATTCATGATCCTCGCTCCGGTGGTCCGGGGGAAAAAAGGAAGACACGAAAAACTCATCTCCGACGCCCACAAGGAAGGATTCGTCAGAGTTCGCGTCGACGGCGTGATCTACGATTCGGACGAGCAGATCGAACTTGATAAGAATCTGAAGCATACCGTCGAGATTGTGATCGACCGTCTCGTGATGAAGCCGGATCTCAGATCCCGCGTCACCGATTCCGTGGAGCTTGCGCTGAAAGAGGCCGACGGACTCGTGGTCTGCGAGACCGTACCGAGAGACGGTAAAGAGCCGCAGAAGATGGATTTTTCCACTAATTTTGCCTGCGAGGAGCACGGGATCTCCTTCGGCAAACTGGAGCCCAGAATGTTTTCGTTCAACAATCCGTTCGGCGCGTGCCCTGCGTGCTCGGGACTGGGCGTATTCAGGAGCGTTTCGGTGGATAAGATAATACCGGACAGATCGCTGTCGCTGGCGGAGGGAGCCATAGCCGTCAACGGATTCAAGTCCCTTACGGACGACTCCTGGAATGGTCCCATAATCAAAGCGGCGATCGAGCATTTCGGCGCCACGCTGACCATGCCTCTGAAGGACTACCCGCCGGAGGCAATGGACGTTCTGCTTCACGGCACTTCAAATAAATTCGACGTGGTCCGTGTATTCGGCGAAAGAGCGCAGAGACAGATCGCCCCGTTCGAGGGGGTACTGAAT
>CACXCL010000189.1 GCA_902766115.1 uncultured Ruminococcus sp. | reverse complement strand
GAGAAGCTTCTCAAAGGGCAGAGCGTCTTCGACAGCGAGTCCATGGACATGCTTGACGTGATCTTTTCCTCAAAGGTTTACGATATGGCGTCTCTCTTCGATAACGGAAGCATGAACGGGTTCGGAGATTTTCTCAATACCGTGGAATACGGACTTGTATACGATAACAGCACGTTTGCTTCCGCATACAACGGTATGTCGCGCGTTGCAAATTCCATGGCGAAGAATCTTGTCAAAACCGCAAACCGGACCGACTGATCATATTCTCGGTTTTGGATGCAGATATCTGTTTCACGTATAAACACGCGTTTCCCTCGGAAGAGAAACCGTTTGTTTATAAAAGCTACAGTTACCGACGGTAACGAAAGGAGAAAAATATGTTAAAGAAAGTATCAGCTGCCATTCTTGCGACCTTGATTGTCGTGTCGCTCGTGGCGGTCCACACATTCGCGGCCGCCTTCAATCCGGCGAACGGATGCAAAACGGAGGCAACGGTCAAGAGAGCCGCATCAGGCGCCGTCGTCCATGACGGTATCATTTCTCCCGGCGAATATAATGAGATCGAGATCAACCGGGATGCGGACAAGACGGATCTGCTTCTGTCCTGGGACGGATCCGGCTCGCTCCTCGAGAGCGCATGCGAGGCCCTGAAGAACGCTCACTTTTACATCTCCTGGGATGAGAAGGGCGTGAATCTCGCCGCGCAGGTCACGCTTCTTGAAGATCCGCACTGCGAGGGGACGTTCCCGACACAGTTTACCGAGTACGAAGGCAAGACATTTCCGAGCGACGAGTTCTTTATGTTCCAGTTCGGCTGCCTGTTCAAAATCGACGATCCCGAGAAGGGCGTCAACGAGAGCGTGGTTTACCGCTCCATCGGAATGAACACCGAGACCGGAGAGCAGCTCTACGGCTGGTACTGGGACCACGGACGCACCGGAGCCCTGAATCAGAATCCGGGCGACGACTATTTCGTCAGAATTGACGGCCGCACGGTGACCTACGAGTTGACTTATCCTATCGAAACCGTGTTCAAGGCAGAGGACATCACGGATTCGCTTCCCGCTGACGGAACGGAATTCTACTTTACCATCTCCCTCACCGGAGGAAGCCAGGGCGTGAATCATAACGATAATCAGACTTACGCCGTTTCCCTCGGCGACGGCGGATTCATGACTTCGCCCCGTCTTATCAGCGATTTTTCCGGCGCTCACGGAATCATCTCTTATGCGTCCGTGACAGGCGATGAACCCGGCGAAACCACCCCCGGGACCGAGCCCGGCACGACGGAGCCCGGCGAGACCACCCCCGGGACCGAGCCGGGTAACACCGAGAATCCCGGAAACACCAACAATCCCGCAAATCCGTCCGATCCCACCAACCCCGATCCCGTTCAGGGCCCCGTCACACCCGGCCAGAACCCCGGAACGGGTACGAATGCTCCCACCACCGGCGACCCGATGATCCTCATCGCTGCTGTCTCGGCCATCGGCGCAGGCGCCGCATTCGTCATCGGGAAACGCAGATTTTGAAACTGACACCAATTTATCGTTTTTGAAAAACGAAAGGAGATAGCAAGATGAAAAAGTTTATTGCCGTCCTTGCGGCAACGCTTATGATCGCGTCGCTTTTCGCGGTCCAGGCTTTCGCAGGCGCTCTTAACCCGGCTAACGGCTGTAAGGTCAAAACCGACGTCAAGAGAGCGGCTCCCGGCGCCGTCGTACACGACGGTGTGATCTCTCCCGGCGAATACACCGAGATCGAGATCAACAGAGATTCCGAAACCACCGATATGCTCCTTACCTGGAACGGGTCCGGCGCGCTTCTCGAGAGCGCGTGCGAGTTCCTCAAGAACGTCCGTTTTTACATCTCCTGGGATGAGAACGGCGTGAACTTCGCCGCACAGGCGACCCTTCTGGAGGATCCTCACTGCGAGGGTACCTATCCGGAAAAGCTCCAGGAGTATGAAGGCAAACAGTTCGTCGGAGACGAATTCTTCGCGTTCCAGTTCGGATGCATCATCAAGATAGAGAATCCCGACAACTGGGGCAGCGAATACCTGTACCGGAGTTTCGGTAAAAATACCGAGACCGGAGAGACCCTTGTGGGAGCATACTGGGCGGACGGACACACCGGCTCTCTCAATCTCACGGAGGGCACCGATTACTACGTCGGTATCAACGGACGTACCGTGACCTACGAAGTAACTTATCCCCTTGATTCCGTTCTCCAGTCGAATCAGCTGAACGGCAATCTCCCCGTTGACGGAACGGAGTTCTACTTTACCGTATCCCTTACCGGCGGAAGCAAGGGTCATAATTTTGACGAGAGCGAGACTTATGCGGTATCTCTCGGAGACGGCGGTTATATGACCACCGAGCGTATCATCGGCGAATACTCCGGCGCACTCGGCAAGATCTCCATGGAAAACGTTGTGGAAAGCGGAACCACGCCCGATCCCGATCCCGTTCCCGACCCCGGAACCGGTCCTGATACCGGGACCGAGCCCGGCACCACCGAGCCCGGCAACACCGAGGCACCCGGAAACACCTCCGACCCCGGCAACAACGATCCCACTAATCCCGATCCCGTTCAGGGTCCCGTCACACCCGGTCAGAACCCTGTGACCGGCACGAAGGCTCCGGCAACCGGCGACCCGATGATCGTCGTGGCGCTCGTCTCCGCTCTCGGAGCTGGCGCGGCAGTCGTCATCGGCAAGCGCAGATTCTGATTTGAAGATAACGAAAGATACGGAAGGGACGTCTCTTCCGTATCTTTCAATGTCCGAAAAAGAGGTAGAAGAATGAAAAAAATCATCCGCGCAGCCCTCGCGCTCCTGCTCGCTCTTTGCATGATCATACCGGCGGCAGCCACCTCGTTCGCGGCTGAACCCGGCGCGCTCCCCTTTACCGACGTAAAGCAGAAATCCTGGTACTACGGTGCGGTGGAGTACGTCTATCTGAACGGTATAATGAACGGCATGACCCCCACCACATTCGAGCCGAACACCACGGTCACGAGAGCCATGTTCGTCACCATGCTCGGAAGACTCTGGGGCGTTGAGGAAAAAGTCACCGACGCGTTTTCTGACGTCACCGTGAAAAAAGGGAAGTGGTACGCCGGTTACGTCGGCTGGGCGGCCGAAAACGGCATCGTCAACGGTTTCCCGGACAAGACCTTCCATCCGAACGACTCCCTGACCAGGGAACAGATGGCGGCGATCATATCCCGTTTCATCGACTACTCCGGCATCATCCCCATGAAGAGCTACGATCCCGCGTCGTTCTTCACCGACGACGGAAAGGTGTCGAAATACGCCGTCCCTCACGTGGACAATATGCGCGTCCTCGGCATCATCGAGGGCAATAAGGACGGATCCTTCGACCCCAAGGGCAAGCTCACCAGAGCCCAGGCCGCCACGGTCATGATGAGGCTCGACAAAATGGTGAAAAACCTCGCTCTCGGCGATCCCATTATCCCGGACTACACCGCCGCCGACGGCGATTATATTCTGATGAACGCATGGGACCTTTACTACTCCGGCACGGGACTCAGCACCTCCTACGAAGGCCTCTCCGTCAGAGAGGACGAGGAGATCCCGTACCTTGAGCAGGACGACGACGGGATGACCTTCTACTACGCTCAGCGCGGCGACAACATCTACGGCGTCGGTCTTGCCAGACGGACCGACTATAACTCGACCGCCACGGATAACAGCTTCAGCGTCGACGCGATCATCGACATGATCGACCTTGATAAGTACCCCGTGATCCGGTTCGGCTATTCCGTGGCGGACGGATGTGACGTTTCGTTCAATCTCTGGAGCGATTTCCAGGGTAGGAGAGACACGCCGTTCACCGTCGGAGACGAGGACGGCGCGTGGAAATACCTGATCTCGGACGTTACCGGAAACGGTCTCAACGAGGAAAACTCTCTCCGCATCTCCCTGACGCTTAACGCCGACGGGTTGCTGAAGCTGAGGTATTTCGCCGCGTTCCCGGACGAGGAGTCCGCCAGGGCCTTTGATCCCGGAACGAAGAAGGATCTGCTCTCCGCAAACAGCTATGAGCCAGCAGAAGTAAAAACGGCGTCTGACGCCGATCTTTCCGCCGCGTACGACGCGGCTTACGCGCAGATCGACAGGATCAGGAACAGCAAGTCGGCATACGACGAGAACGACGTCAAGGGACAGTGCTATTATATCTCCTCCGTCCGCGGAGACGACAAAAACGACGGCAAATCTCCCTCGAAGCCCTGGAAGACCTTCAAGAACCTCTATAAGGTCTGGGACGAGGAGAACAACACCTTCACCTCCGTGCTGAAGGTTGGCGACGGCGTGTTCCTCGAAAGGGGAAGCACCTTCAACTATAAGGAAAACGGTAAATTCGACCGGCTGATGATCGTCCCGGGCGTCATTTACGGCGCATACGGCGAGGGCGAGAAGCCCGTCATCACCAACCGTCTCGACACCGGCTCGAAGACCGGCACGTGGGTCGCAACCGAATGGCCCAACGTCTGGAAGCTCGATATGGACTACCGCGAGGAGCCCGGCAACATCGTCTTCGTCAAGGACGGCAAGGAGAGCTGGGGGATCTTCGTGATCCCGAAGGATCCCGACGATCCGTTCAACGGCGAGACCACCGCTAACTACGGCTGGGTCTCAAACGGCGAGGAAGTCTTCGAGAGCGGCGGCGTACACCTGAACTCTCCCGGCGACCTGAAGCACAATCTCGAATACGTGGGCGACCGTGTAAACGGCGGGTTGTGGGTCTATTGCGACCGCGGCAACCCGGGCGACCTCTACGACGAGATCAATATCTCGAAGAACGGCGATCTTGTGGACTATCTTGAGGGGTATTACACCACCACGATGCCCACGAGACTCGACAACGTGACTCTGCGTTACACCGGCGGTCTCGGCGTTTCCACGTCCAATGCGGTGAACTTCTACGTGACGAACTGCGTGTTCGACTGGATCGGCGGCCAGTTCATGGACGGCACCACCAGATTCGGCAACGCGGCGCAGAACTGGGGTTCCTGCAACGGCATGGTGGTCAAGGACTGCTACTTCAAGGATATTTACGACGCCGCCGTCACCACCCAGGGCGAAAGCGGCATCATGAGGAACTTCTACTCCACCGGATGCGTCCTCGAACGGTGCGACCTGTCCTACGAGTTTTTCAATCACTCCGCGGCTCCCAGCGAGCTGGTCAATCTGTACCTTACCGATAACTACGTTATCGATAACGGAATCGGCTTCTGCGACGTGCGCACCGACAGACGTTCCGGTTTCCTCTACACAGACTACGGCGCAAAGGGGACCATAATGGAAAACTTCCATTATGAGAACAACGTGAACATAATCTCCACGGAGTTCGGCATCGTCTCCTGCAATCTCGCCTTCGGGCAGGCTCCCGGGCTTATACTGAAGAACAACACCTACTATATGGACCCGAAGCTTTCATTCTTCATGAACACGGTTTATAATCAGCTATACAGATCTGGCCCCACGGCGATCTTCTATCCGTTCACGTCCCAGTATCTCACGTATCTGCGGACCCGCGGAATAGAGGAGGGAAGCGCCTTCTACGCCGTGAACAATCCCGTGAGAGACAAGATGAACTGAAGCAAAACGAAAAGGACCGCCGGCTCGTGCCGGCGGTCCTTTTCAGCTTTACTCCGCTTTGTGATCCGCGCCGAGGATAAATGACTCGCAATCCACGCATTGGGACACGGTGGGATTCTGCTCGTGAGTCCCCACGCGGATCTTGTCCAGCGCGCAGTAGTCGGCGGCCTCACAGTGGTTCGCACACTGCTTGACCGAGCATTCGATGGAATGATTTTTCTTTTCCATATCGGACCGTTCCTTTCCCGTATTTTGTTCTCCGGATCATATTGTCCCCGGAATATATTTTTTTATTCTTTTTTTAAAAAAGCGTTGACAGCATGACCGGATCATGATATAATACACATGAACGATGGCGAAAATGTTCATATGATAAAACAAAACGGAGGACGAAATGGACCGGGAAATTGAAATGAGACAGGATACGTCCCAGGACGAAGGATTCCTCGCCGTACGCGAAGACGTGGTGAAAAGAGTCCTCGAAACGCAGCCCGCGGACGAATATCTGTACGAGCTCGCCGATATTTTCAAGGTTTTCGGCGACTCTACAAGGATCAAGATACTGTTCGCGCTTTTCGAGAGCGAGCTCTGTGTCGGCGATCTCGCCCGGTTGCTCGGGCTCAGCCAGTCCGCCGTCAGTCACCAGCTCAAAACCCTGAAGGAGGCAAAACTGGTGAAATTCAGGAGAGAAGGAAAAATCATATTTTATTCTCTTGACGACGACCATGTGAGGACCATCCTGTCCATGGGTATGGAGCACGTTGAGGAATAAGGAGGAGAAGAAAATGACCAAAACTTACAACGTTGAAGTGGACTGCCCCAACTGCGCTTTGAAAATGGAGGACGCGATCAAGGGAACTCCCGGAGTAGCCGACGCATCTCTCAATTTTATGACTCTCAGGTTGAAAGTCGAGTTTGAAGAGGACGCGGACGAAAAAAAGGTGATAAAGGAAGCCAGAAAGAGATCGCGCAAGGTAGACAGCGACTGCGATATCATTTTATAAAAAAGAAAGGGGAGGATCGCCTTGACGGGAAAGCAGAAGAAAATGCTCATCAGGATCATCGTGTCGGCGGTCCTTTTCGCGTTCGCGCTGATCGCCTCTTTTGCCGGATTTCCTTACAAACGCGTCTTGGCGGGCGTCTTTGTTGCCTCGTATCTTGCCGCCGGATTCGACGTGCTTATAAAGGCAGTCAAGGGGATCGTAAAAGGGCAGTTGGTCGACGAGAATTTTCTTATGGCTGTGGCGTCGGTCGGCGCCATCGCCCTCGGCGATTTCGCAGAAGCGGCGGCGGTCATGCTGTTCTACCAGGTGGGGGAGCTGTTCCAGTCCGTCGCCGTCGGGAAGAGCAGACGCAGCATCGCCGCGCTGGTTGACATAAGACCGGACATTGCGAATCTTGTGACCGACGAAGGTATTATCGAGGTTGACCCGTCTGAGGTCGGGATCGGTTCGGTCATCCTGGTAAATCCGGGAGAACGCATCCCGATCGACGGCGTCATCGTCGACGGTTCCACGACTGTCGACACCTGCGCCGTGACCGGCGAAAGTCTTCCTCGGGACGGTGCCCCCGGAGACGAGGTGTTCAGCGGATGCGTCAATCTGACGGGCGCGGTCCGGATCCGCACGACAAAAGAATTCGGAGAATCCACGGCGTCAAAGATACTGGAGCTGGTAGAGGAATCGGGTATGCGTAAATCCCGCTCCGAGGCGCTGATAACGAAATTTGCGAGGATCTACACCCCCGTGGTATGCTCCCTCGCGGTGATCCTCGCCGCGGCTCCGCCCGTGTTTCTGAAGCTGACCGGAAACGATCCGGCGATCGGAGACTATCTGAGGCGCGCGTTCACCTTCCTCGTCATCAGTTGTCCCTGCGCGCTTGTCATCTCCGTTCCCCTGACGTTCTTCGGCGGAGTAGGATGCGCTTCCCGCAAGGGGATCCTCGTGAAGGGATCAAATTACTTTGAGGCGCTTGCCGAAACAAAACATTTCGTTTTTGACAAGACCGGTACCCTCACCGAGGGCAAATTCAAAGTCACGTCAGTGGAACCGGCGGGCGGTTTTACAAAAGAAGAGATCCTCGACCTCGCCGCTCGTGCGGAGATGGGAACGCGACATCCCGTCGGGGTGAGCATCCGGGAGGAGAGGAGCCCTTTGAAGAACGATCCCGCCGTCCGTGATATTCAGGAGATGCCCGGATTCGGCGTTGTCGCCGAGGTGGACGGCAGACGCGTCGCCGCAGGAAACGCCAAACTGATGACTGCCGAGGGTATAGTAACGGATCCCGTTCCCGTCGAGGCGGGTGAAATGAGCGTCTGGGTCGCCGTGGACGGAAAACTCGCCGGCAGGATCACAGTCTCGGACACAGTGAAGGACAAGGCCGCCGCCGCCATAAAAAAGCTGCGCTCGTCGGGGGTCACACGCACTTATATGCTGACCGGAGACAAGCGTGACTCCGCCGAGAAGATCGCCGCCGTCACCGGGATCGATGAGGTGAAATACGACCTTCTCCCGTCGGATAAACTCGAGGAATTCGAGCGGATAAGGAAGGAACACCCCGGGAAAGGCAAGTTCGCATACACGGGCGACGGGATCAACGACGCGCCTGTTCTGGCTCTTGCTGACGTAGGCATCGCAATGGGCGCCATGGGCACCGACGCCGCCATAGAAGCGGCAGACGTGGTCATAATGGACGACGACATGATGAAGCTGCCCCTGGCGGTCAGGATCGCCCGCAGAACGCTCCTTATCTCAAAGGAAAACATCACGCTCGCCCTTCTTGTGAAGCTCGTTTGCCTTGTGCTCGGGGCTGCCGGGATCGCCGGAATGTGGCTCGCGATCTTTGCGGACGTGGGAGTCATGATCCTGGCGGTGCTCAACGCCACCCGCGCCATGCGGATAAAAGAATGAAACCGAAAAAAGCCCTGTGCGTCTCCCGCACAGGGCAGTCTTACTGTATCGGCATGTGACAGATCCAAAACTTTTGCGGGGTCGCACGTCCCGGGAACCGGTTGACAAACAAGGCAAAATAACAGCTCGCCCGATCGCAAAATTATAAATCAATCGCGCATTTTGTATTGTCATTTTCCGATATTTGTGTTAAAATAGAGGGTAAGGTCCGCGCCGCTTTGACCTGATCCGGCGCCGGGACTTCATCAATACACGTTATTCTTTCACATATACGGAGGGAACTCTATGGAAAGATTCAGCTTTGAGGCGCTGAGAGGCTTGCTCCGGAAAACGGGGAAGATCACGGCTGCCGCTTTCCGTGAACTCGTTTCGAGCGAAGAGAGCGGCGGCGACGGGAACCTCACGGCAAGGGGAAGACTCGCTCGTCTTTTTGACGAGGGGACCTTCACCGAGACCGGCATATTTGTCAGGCGGCGGACGGATGAGTTCGATACCGCTTCTCCTGACGAATTCGAGGGAGTTGTGACCGGATGGGGAGCCGTTGACGGATGCCTCGTTTACGCGTTCGCCCAGGATCTGTCCCGCACGGACGGATCGGTCAGCGAAGCGCATGCAAAGAAAATATGCGATATCTACCGTCTGGCGCTGGAGAACGGCGCTCCGATCGTTGGTTTCTTCGACAGCCGCGGAGCGTATATCCCCGAGGGGGTAAATGCGCTGGCGGGTTACGGCAGGATTATGAAGGCGTCGTCCTCGGCGTCCGGGATCATTCCCCAGATCGCCGTTATCTCCGGCTATTGTACGGGAGCCGCCGCCGTGATCGCATCCATGTTCGACCTGACTGTAGTTTCAGGCGAAGGAGGCGTCATTTCGGTAAATCCTCCGTTCCTTGCGGAGGGCGCCGGTAAGGCGGAATTTGCGTCCGAGACCGGTGTGGCGGCCATCGTCGCGGAGAATGACGCCTATTCTGTCGACGTGGTAAAAAACATTCTCGGAATGATTCCCGAGAATAACGAATCGCCGCTTCCGTACGTCAAGACCGTCGACAGCCCGGAGAGGGCGTCGGATCTGTCGTCTTTTGCCGCAGACCGCGACATGAGAAAACTCGTCTCCGAGATCGCCGACGACGGCCGTGTCCGTGAACTGTACCCCGGTTACGCGGAGGAGCTTGAAGCCGCGCTGATCTCCCTCGGCGGCACCCCCGTCGGAGTCATTGCCCTCGACGGTGGCAAAAACGGCGGGAAACTCACCGCCGACGCGGCGCGCAAGGCGAAGAAAACCTTGTCGGTGTTCGACAGTTTCGGGATGCCGATACTTACGATCGTCGATTCCGATGGACTCGACGTTTCAACAGACGCTGAGAGAGCTTCCTACGCCTCATCTCTTGCGGGACTCGCATCCGCATACTGTACGGCGTCGTCGCCTCTCGTCACGCTCATCGCCGGCGAGGCGTACGGCTCGGTATTTACCGTTATGGGATCCAAATCAGTAGGCGCCGATACGGTGATCGCGCTTGAGAGCGCGAAAATCGCCGCCATGAAAGCGTCTTCCGCGGTGGCGTTCCTCTTTAACGATAAGATCTCCGCCGAGGTGACACGGGAAGACCTCGAGACCTCCTGGAACGATAACGTCGCGTCGCCCGTCGAGGCAGCGTCCTCCGGCGAGATCGACGACGTGATCGCCCCGGACGAAGTTCGCGCCCGTCTGTGCGCCGCGTTCAATATGCTCTCCCGGAAGAGCAGATCGTGGAACAGCCGCAGGCATCCGAATATGCCGCTCTGACGGGAGGTGTCCTGATTGAAATTACTGACGCTTCTTGCCGACGCGGATATATCGTCCGTCTTCGGCAACGGTCTCTCCCTCGGGGAGAAAGGCGCGCTGTCTCTTAAGATGATCCTCATGGGAATGGGCACCGTATTCGCGGTCCTGTTCATTATCTGGCTCGTCCTGACCCTGTTCCGACTGGTCATGGACGCCGTAAGAAAAAAAGGGAAGGACAAAGAGCCCTCGCGGAACACGGATCCCGTTCCCGCAAGCGGGACCGTGGATGCGACCGACGACCGGGCGCTTGTTGCCGTTATTTCCGCCGCGGTGGCGGCCTATCGCGTGGCGGAGGCGGGCGCGTCCGGAAGAACGGTGCCGTTCAGGGTCGTCTCCTTCAACAGAAGCGGCTCCGGACCATGGAAAAAAGACGGCGAGTCAAACTGAAATTACGAAAGGAACTTGAGACATATGAAAAAGTATAACGTTAAGGTGAACGGGATATCCTACGAGGTCGAGGTGGAGGAGGTCGGCTCCGCGCCGTCCGCGGCTCCTGCGGCTGAGACCGTATCTGCGGCTCCCGCCGCCCCCGCGCCTGAGAAAGCATCCGCCGGCGGCAACGCCGTGAAAGCGCCGATGCCCGGCACTATCCTCAAAATGAACGTGAACGTGGGCGACAGGATCGAAAAGGATTCTCTCGTCTGCATCCTCGAGGCAATGAAGATGGAAAATGAGATCTTTGCCCCCGTCGGAGGTACGGTCACGGCGATCAACGCCCCCAAGGGAGCGTCGGTCAACACCGGGGACCCCATCGTCACCCTCGGTTGATTTTTTCGACAAATCTAAAGACAGGAGAACGGTACGTTGGAATTTGTACTTGATTTCTTCAAATCCACGGGAATATCGAAGCTCGCCGCCGATCCGGTCCTGCTGGTCAAGACCCTCATCATGTACGTTTTGATCGGAGTGCTGTTTTATCTCGCGATAAAGAAGCAGTTCGAGCCTCTCCTTCTGCTTCCCATCGCCTTCGGCATGCTTCTTGCAAATCTACCCGGGGCGGATCTGTTCCATATGGATTTTTTCCTGGGAACTCATCTGGACGTCAAAAACGTGATCCTCAACGGGTCCCTTCTTGATTATCTGTATCTCGGGGTCAAACTGGGGATATATCCCTCTCTTATCTTCCTCGGCGTCGGCGCGATGACCGATTTCACGCCGCTTATCGCCAACCCAAAGTCGCTGTTTCTCGGAGCGGCGGCACAGCTCGGTGTTTTTGTGGCGTTTACCGGCGCGATATTTATCGGATTCACCGATAAGGCGGCGGCGTCCATCGGGATCATAGGAGGCGCGGACGGACCCACGGCGATCCTTGTGACAAAGACGCTTGCGCCGGTCCTGCTGGGCGCGATAGCCATTGCTGCTTACAGTTACATGGCGCTGATCCCGATCATTCAGCCGCCGCTTATGAAGCTGCTGACTACCAAAAAAGAAAGAGCCGTCGTGATGAAGACCCTTCGCCCCGTCTCAAAGGTCGAAAAGGTCATTTTCCCCATCATCGTCACACTCGTTGTCACGCTTATCGTGCCCAGTGCGGCACCGCTGGTCGGGTTCCTTATGCTCGGGAATCTGTTCAACGTATGCGGCGTCACCGACCGACTGTCGAAGACGGCGCAGAATGAACTTATCAACATAGTGACGATCTTCCTCGGAGTATCCGTCGGTGCCACCGCAAGCGCCGACAACTTCCTCTCGCTGACTACCCTTTACATCCTCGCGCTGGGACTCTGCGCGTTTGCCATTTCCACCTGCGGCGGTCTTCTCCTGGGGAAACTTATGTATGTTCTCACAAAAGGGAAGATCAATCCGCTTATCGGTTCGGCGGGCGTTTCCGCCGTTCCCATGGCGGCGAGAGTCTCCCAGGTCGTGGGACAGAAGGAGAACCCCTCGAACTTTCTGCTCATGCACGCCATGGGCCCGAACGTTGCCGGAGTCATCGGTTCCGCGGTCGCCGCGGGAGTTTTCCTGACGTTTTTCGCGTAACTTAACTGATTTAAGGAGTTTTTGAATAAATGGCTAAGGTAAAAATAACGGAGACGGTCCTTCGCGACTCACACCAGTCTCTGATCGCCACGAGAATGACCACAGAGGAAATGCTCCCCATTCTGGAGGAGATGGACAAAGTCGGTTATAACTCTCTTGAGGCGTGGGGCGGCGCCACTTTCGACGCATGCATACGCTTTCTCAACGAGGATCCCTGGGACAGGCTGAGAAAAATCCGCGACAGAGTGAAAAATACGAAACTGCAGATGCTGTTCCGCGGACAGAACATCCTCGGGTACCGTCACTATGCCGACGACGTGGTGCGTTATTTCGTGCAGAAGTCCATCGCCAACGGCATCGACATAATCCGCATCTTCGACGCGCTGAACGACGCCAGGAATCTGAGATGCGCCATCGAAGCCACGAAAAAAGAGGGCGGCCACGTCCAGGCGGCGATGAGCTATACTATCAGCCCCGTCCATTCAAACGAGGCGTTCACCGCGTACGCGAAGGAACTGGAGGAGATGGGAGCCGATTCCATATGCATCAAGGACATGGCGGGGCTCCTTACTCCCTACAAGGCCTACGACCTCGTAAAAGCGCTGAAAGAGACCGTTTCCATTCCGGTACAGCTTCATACCCACTACACCACCGGACTTGCATCCATGACCGCCCTGAAGGCGGTAGAGGCGGGAGTCGACGTGATCGACTGTGCGATCTCGCCCATGGCGATGGGAACGTCCCAGCCGCCAACAGAGCCCATGGTCGCCGCCCTTCAGGGGACGGAGTACGACACGGGACTGGATCTGAATCAGCTTAACAAGATCGCCCAGTATTTCACTCCTCTCAGAGAGAAATATCTGAAGAGCGGTCTGCTCGACCCGAAGGTGCTGAAGGTCGACGTGCGCGGACTCCTTTACCAGGTCCCCGGCGGAATGCTCTCGAACCTCGT
>CACXCL010000188.1 GCA_902766115.1 uncultured Ruminococcus sp. | reverse complement strand
CCTCATGAGATACTGCGAGGCTGACCTTACAGTGCCTCTGGAATACAACGACCCCGTGCCGATAAGCCGGTACACCGAACCGGAGTATCCGCTCGTGAGCGACGCGGACGTGTACGTTGCGACGGACGGGAACGACTCAAACCCCGGAACGCTTGAGGAGCCGGTGAAGACCTTCGAGCGCGCCCGTGACCTCGTCAGAGAGAAAAAGGCGGACGCGGCGGACAAGATCGTCGTGGCGTTCAAAGCGGGAGACTACGGAACGCTTGATTCGCTGACGCTCACATCCGAGGATTCCGGCACTGAGGCCGTGCCGATCCGCTACTGCAAATACGGCGACGGCGACGTGACGTTTAACAACGGCGTGACGCTGAAGAAAGAAGAGTTCGAACCGCTTTCGGAGGACGAGAAGTCCATGTTCCCCGCCTCCGCACAGGACGGCATTATGAAGCTCGATCTTGACGGATATTTCCCGGACGGGATGCCTGACGGCCTCGCCATTTTCGGAGACGACGGCCCCATCTGGGAGGCGCGGTACCCGAACAAATACGGCGAGGGCATCGACAGCTATGTGAAAAACTCCATGGTGCTCCCCGAGAACGTGCCTAACTACTACGGAATGGAAGTCGAGATCCTGCCTCCTCTCGGAAACAGGGTGCTCGGCAAGGTCAATCATTTCAAGGATATGAAAATGACCGGATACATCATGTGGGGATTCAGGGTCGACTCGTTCTACGTGAAGGATTTCGACAAAGAGACCCGCGTTCTCACCATAGACGAGAACCGTCTGCCTGACGGATACGAAGGAGTCGGCATCCGCACCCCGCAGATGGAGCTGGACGAGATCTATTTTGAGAATTCTCCCGATTTCCTTGACGGCGAGGGAGAATACTGGTACGACAGGGATACCAACACGATATACGTCTACGATCCCTGCGACGAATACAACGTCGGGCTCGGAGGGACCTTCCTGTCCCTCGACGGAGCGGACTACGTCTCCCTTGTGGGGCTGTCTTTCCGGAACAACCGCGACGTCAGCGCCCTGTGCGTGAAGGATTCAGGTCACGTCACCGTCGACAGATGCGACTTCAGCGGCGTCTATCTCCCCGTGGAAGCGACGGGCGGCTCCGATCATTTCACGGTCACGGGGTGCGAGTTCTCAAGGTTCGTCAGGAACGGCTTGCTTCTCAAGCAGACCAAGCACAGGACGACCCTTGAATCGAATCACGTGATCGTTGACAACAACTATTTCCACGATTACGGTCTCTCGAAGATCTTTGCCAACCAGGCCGTCCAGGACGAGACTATCGGCGCCGAGATCTCCCACAATCTGTTCGAGAACAGCCCCAACGGGGCGATCCTGCTCGGGACCCTGAGCACGGTGGAGTACAACATATTCGACAACATGCTGTCATCCACACAGGATTACGGAATAATCTACACCTGGAACGCCATCAGCGATCACAGACACAATACTGTGAGATACAATCTGTTCTGCAACATGAATCCTACGACGGGCGCGACATACGGACTCTACATGGACGACTACACCCAGGATCAGTACATCTACGGAAATCTGTTCTACAGATGTGGCGAATGCGGCGTGATGCTGCACCAGGCCCGGGACCAGTTCGTTTACGACAACGCCTTCATTTACAGCAACTTCAACACCAACGGCTTCGGCTACGTCGACGACGAAGGCAAGGTCCGGGACGGCGTTCTTCCCGACGGAACGGGCTGGAAGGGCCAGTACAACAGGTACTACAACCAACGCGTCAACGAGGGCGAGGAGGGCTACGAGATCTGGAAGGCGACTTTCCCGTCGCTGTACGCCTTCGAGCCCGACGTGGAGAATCCGTACGTGTACACCAGCTATTTCTGCGCCTGGGACTCCATCCACAACAACGCCCTGATCGAATCTGCCTTCAACATTATGCAGATAGCCATCGATTACGGCGAGGTGTACGACAATATGATGGTTTCCGAAAATGAAAACCCGTTCTTTGTTGACCCGACCCACGGCGATTACCGCCTCCGCGAGGACGTGAATTTCTTCTACATTCCCTTTGAGGAAATGGGAAGGTATTGAGAAAAATCTCGAGAGATTTTTTTCAGATAAGAGAATCGGTGAAAAACGCAAACGGCGCGCCGTTTGCGTTTTTTAATTGAAAATTGATAATTGAAAATAGAAAATCGGGCGGAGCTGCGGTTTTTCATTGACAAAGCGGGCGGCGTTTGATATGATTAAGGCGGGAATACATTTTACGGAGGGATTTTGGATATGAAAAAACT
>CACXCL010000187.1 GCA_902766115.1 uncultured Ruminococcus sp. | reverse complement strand
GTGCGACGATATCGTCGCGGAACTGCCCCGGTACTGCGACCTGTGCGTGCGGGACATGGCGGGCGAGCCGCGGCTGAAATTCGACGTTCCCTACGGCTTCTGCACCTGGTACTACTACCTGGGGGACGTGACCGGGGAGATCGTAACCCGCTCCGTGGAGGACCTGGTGAGGTACCGGGACCTGCTCCCGGCGAAATATATGCAGATCGACGACGGCTGGCAGGTGTACTACGGTCAGTGGGAGGTAAACGAGAAATTCTCCCGGGGCATGAAGGCGTACGCGGACGAGATCAAAGCGGCGGGACTCACTCCCGGGCTGTGGTTCGCGCCCCTTTGGGCGAACAAGGCGAGGGTGAGGCAGGAGCACCCCGAATACTTCGCCGTGAGCCGCGAGACCGGCGAGACCACCATCTGCTTTGACTTCTCCGTTCCGGAGGCATGCGACTTCCTGCGGGACGTTATGAGGCGCGCCACCGTGGAGTGGGGGTACAAGTACCTGAAGCTTGACCTCATCACCACCACCCTCGGCGCGTACAGATACCGCGATCCGTCCTTCAACTCCCTGAAAAACTACCGGAGGATGATGGAGATCGTCAACGAGACGGTGCCTGAGGATACGTTTATCCTCGGGTGCACCGCGCCCTTCGGCCCCTCTATCGGTCTGGTGGACGGGATGCGCGTCAGCTGCGACATCGGCGGCGACTGGGACGGCCTGCGGGCTGTGTTCAACGCGGTGCTGAAAAGGTACTACTATCACAAGCGGTTTTTCATAAACGACGCCGACTGCCTCATCGTCCGCAAGGCGGAGAACGAGGACGACGAGTGCCGGCGCAACTGCACCCGCACCGACGAGGAGATAAAGATCTACATATCCGCCGCCGCGGCGTCGGGAGGCGCGCTGATGCTCTCCGACAAGCTGCGCCTTATGAGCGAAGACCAGCTGAGACAGATCTCCCTCCTCTATCCGATAAACACCGAGGCGGCGATCCCCCTTGACCTGACCGAGCGGTGGATCCCTGGGATACTGGACTGCGGCGTGCGGCGCGGCATCCGTACTTTGATACTCATCAACTGGGAGGAAAAGGATCTTACTCTGACGGTTCCCCTCGGCGCCGGCGGGCGCCGGGTGTTCGAATTCTGGGATCACAGGTACGAGGGCGTCTTCAACGGCGAATACGAGACCGTCCTCGCCCCGCACACCTGCCGCGTGCTCCACATAACGGAGGCGGGACATCCCGCAGTCATCGGATGCGGGAACGAGGTGATCCCGACCCTTGATCAGACGTTTGAAAACGGCAAACTGAGGTTCACGTTCATCAAGCCCGGCGACACGGTCTACGTCGCCGCCGAAAGCCTCTCCGGAGACGGCGCGATAACGGAAAAGATCGGGGACGGTCTGTTCCGCGTCAGGGAGAACGGCAGAATGACCGTCGTTCTCGACGCAAGATAAACGATATCAATTTCAACCGCCGAGAGCGGAGGAACGGAGGAAAAAATGAAGACACTACTTATCCTTGTGGACGGCATGAGACCTGATTCCCTGACCGATATCCCGGAGGCGCAGAAATTCATCAGCGAGTCCGCGGGTTCTCTCAAAGCGACGACCGTATACCCGTCGGTGACGCTTCCCTGCCACATGTCGCTGTTTCTCAGCGTGCCGCCGGAAAGGCACGGAACTACCACCAACACGTACTCGCCGCAGGTCCGTCCCGTGGACGGCATCTGCGAGGTGCTGTCCCGGAACGGGCAGTGCTGCGGCATATTCTACAACTGGCCGGAGATCCGGGACGTTGTCCGTCCCGGCTCCGTGGTCCGCGAGGTCCTGATCTACAGCGACGACCAGGTCGCCGAGGAGTCGATACGGTTCATCAGAAAAGCCGATCCCGACTTTGTGTTCACGTATCTCGGCTGGGTGGACGGCGCGGGGCACGATCACGGCTGGATGAGCGACAAATACATGGATCAGGTGAGAAATTCCTGGCGGCTCATCGGCGAGCTCATGAAAGAGGTGAACGACGACTGGACCGTCATCGTCACCGCCGACCACGGCGGTCACGGACGCGGTCACGGCGACGATATCCCCGAGGATATGACCATTCCGGTATTCTTCCGCGGGAAGAACTTCGAGCCGGGCAGTGAGATCGAGGGACTGAACATCATGGATATCGCGCCGACGATACTGAAGCTCCACGGATGCGAGATCCC
>CACXCL010000186.1 GCA_902766115.1 uncultured Ruminococcus sp. | reverse complement strand
GACGATCACCGCGTCGGCGCCGCCTGACGCGGCGCGGTCCACCGCCCCGCGGAACGCCGCCCAGTCCACCGTATCGGGGCAGTTGTCGTCCACGTATTCCTTACCGCTCAGGTGCGACCTGACGTGAGGGCGGTCCGCCTCTTCCTTGAAGAAGGCGTCCATGTGTACCTCTTCCACGGCGAGTCCGCCGTCGCGCAGGCGCGAGGCAAGCTTTTCGGCAAACGTAGATTTTCCTCCCGCCGTTCCTCCGGAGATACCGATCATTTTCATGCTGTCACCCCTCCTGTATAATACGCCGAAGGCGCAATTCATGCCCGCAAGGGCAATTCATGCATTGTCAGATGCAATTCATGCGCGGCATAAGCCGCGCTGTTCATGAATCGGCGGCGCGTCATTATTTTTTGACCGCAGAGCGGGCACGTCACCCGTTATTCTTTCAGCATATCGATGAGCCCCGGGATCGCCTGCTCGAACTTGACGCCGTACCAGTGGGTCTCGTCGCCGACGGTCTTTCTTATGGAGTCCACCGTGAACTCCACCGCCAGCCGGAGCGATTTTTCCATGCCGTAGCCCAGTACCAGCGCGCCGAACAGCACAGCGGCGAACACGTCGCCCGTTCCGTGGCATCTTGTGGGGATCCTGCCGGTGAAGTACTGCGTGATCTCCCCCGTGACGCCGTCGTATGCCACCGCTCCTTCGTTCACCCCGTCGTAGCTCACTCCGGTGATGACGGCACACCCGGCGCCCATCCCGACCAGCTTGTGCAGCAGGTCGAGGATATAGTCCTCGCCGTAGCCCTCCTCGCGGTACTCCGTCCCCGTGAGCAGCGCCGCCTCGGTGATGTTGGGGACGGTGACGTCCGCCCTCTCGCAGAGGGTGCGCATAGACTTCACGAAATCCATATCGAATCCCTTATACAGAACGCCCGCGTCCGCCATGGCGGGGTCAACGAAAACCATCTTTCCGCGCCCGAAGCGTCCGATAAAGTCGGAGACGATCTCGATCTGCCGCTCGTCGCCGAGGTAGCCCGTGCTGATCCCGTCGAAGGCGATCCCTTCCCTCTCCCAGTGATCCGCGATCTTCGGGATGTCGTCGGTGAGGGAATGAAACGTAAATCCGGTAAAGCCGCCGGTGTGCGTGGACAGCACGGCGGTGGGGATCACGGCGCAGGAGAGACCCATTGCCGAAATGATCGGCAGGGCGACCGTGAGCGAGCATTTGCCGAAGCAGGAGATATCCTGGATCGTTACGACTTTTTTCTGTTCCATATGAGGTATAGCTCCTTTTGTAAGGTTTACAAAATTATAATTCCCGCGGGGTTACGTGTCAAGTGTTTTGCGGCAGATATTTGTGAAAATACTGTGAATAGTCATAAGATCCGGAAGGTAACAGCCCGGCAGTTTTTACTTGACAACGCCCGGGAGGTATGATAGAATAATGCGGTAATGAGATGTAGTGTAACGGTAACACAACAGACTTTGACTCTGTCATTGCTGGTTCGAGCCCAGCCATCTCAGGAAAAAACCGCCGAGAGGCGGTTTTTTCAGTGAAATAAATCCGCCGGCGCGGATTTGTGAAATGCGCTTCGCGCGTGTAATACGCCTTCGGCGTGTGAAATGCCTCTCGACGTCAGAGGAATATTTCACTCCTTGCGCCGAGGGGCGCGCACTTGCATTATCCGGTCCGTTGTGGTAAAATTATCAAGGATAAAACCATCTCACAGTTTTACACGCCACGGGGGACTTTATCGGTGAGGAATTTAACGATCAAAAGAGCTGAAAGCGATCTGGGCGGTCAGACTGTCCTGGCGCTTTATATAGAAGATCCCGCGTCGGAGGAACACACAGTAAACGGGATCGCATGCAGAAAGCTCGGCGAGCTGAAAAACGGAGAAGAGAAATCTTTTCAAATTGGTGAGAATTCGCTGAAGCTTCTTGCGACAGCGGACGGGTCGGACGACGGTCACGGCATCTCTTTTCAGCTTCCCGAAGGCGACAAGGACGTCTCTCTTGCCCTCAGGCCGCACTCGGATCGCGCGGGCAATAAATCGGGCAATAAATCGGAAAAAGAAAAAAACTCCGACAGCGACGGGACAGGTTCAGCCGTGGCAGAGGGGACGGACGACACCGGCGGGGCTACCGAAAACAAGTTCTATCCCGGCAAAAGCAAAGGTTTCATCGCGTTCCTGATCGCCTTCGCAGCGGTCCTGATCGCCGGGCTCGCCGTCGCCGCCCTCTTCATCCCGAAAAAGGAAGTTAAAGAAAAGAAGTTCTCCTCCGACGGGATGGAGATCACCCTGACCGATGAATTCGAAAAAGACGCGGCGGAAAACTATACTGCGGTCTTTTCTTCCAAGGACGCGGCGGTATTCGTCCTGAAGGAGCCGTTCACCCTGGCGGAAAAATTTGAGGAGCGGACCGCGGATCAGTACGCGGACATGATGATCGGCTCAAACGGTCTCGGCGGCGTCGAAAAGTTCGACGACGGGGATGCGATCCGCTGGGAACACGACTATACGAACCCCGAAACAGGCAGAGTTTACCGCTACCGCACATACGTATACAAAACCTCCGACGCGTTCTGGACGGTACAGTTCGCAACGCTGAAGGAAAAAAGCAAGGATTACGCCGAAAAAATCGACAAGTGGGCCGGGACGATAGAGTTTTCGGACTGATTATTATGAACGAGCGCCCGATATCCGTTTCGGGCGCCCGTTTTTGTCTCTCCTTATCCAAACGCCCCGTTTTATAGAAATTTCCCTATCCGGCGGGAAAAACGGGGCGAAAAAATGTAACTTTCGGTATTTTCTTTTCGGGCGAAATATGGTAAAATAATTGATTGATAAAAAAGAGAAAAGAGGCAGTTGCTTTGATAAGAAATGATCTGAGAAATATCGCCATCATCGCCCACGTCGACCACGGCAAGACCACCCTGGTGGACGAAATGCTGAAGCAGTGCGGAGAGTATCACGAAAATCAGGTGGTAAGAGAACGCGTCATGGACTCCGGAGACCTGGAGCGGGAGCGCGGGATCACGATCCTGGCGAAAAACACCTCCGTCACGAGAGACGGCGTGAAGATAAACATCGTAGACACCCCCGGCCACGCCGACTTCGGCGGCGAGGTGGAGAGGATCCTCAAAATGGTCAACGGCGTCCTGCTGCTGGTGGACGCGGCGGAGGGGCCCATGCCCCAGACCCGGTTCGTTCTCGGTAAGGCCATGGAGCTCGGGCACAAGGTCATCGTTGTCATCAACAAGATCGACCGTCCGGACGCACGCATCGAAGAAGTGGAAGAGGAGGTACTTGAGCTTCTGCTTGATCTGGACGCCACGGACGAACAGCTTGACTCGCCCATGATCTTCTGTTCCGGCAGAGCGGGCACCGCTTCCCTCTCGCCCTACGAGGAGGGAGTCAACCTCGACCCGCTGTTCAACACCATCCTTGAATACATCCCCGCGCCGGAGGGGGATCCCGACGCTCCGC
The DNA here is from genome assembly GCA_902766115.1 of uncultured Ruminococcus sp. Lineage (GTDB taxonomy): Bacteria > Bacillota > Clostridia > Oscillospirales > CAG-272 > RUG11130. The sequence goes on along the minus strand of CACXCL010000186.1, from coordinate 3,620 downwards.
TCCAGCTTCTCGTGTCCTCCATCGACTACAACGATTACGTGGGACGCATCGGAGTCGGCAGGATCGACCGCGGGACCATCAAGACCGGAAGCGACGCCGTCATCGTCAACTATCACGACCCGGACGCGCCCCCCAAGAAAACAAAGATCGTCACCCTGTACGAGTTCGACGGACTGAGCAAAAAAGAGACCGATCACGCCATGATCGGCGATATCGTCTGCTTCTCCGGGGCGGAAAACATCACCATCGGAGACACCATCACGTCTCCCGAGGCTCCGGAGCCCCTTGAGTTCGTCAAGGTCAGCGAGCCCACCATGGAAATGACGTTCTCCGTCAACGACAGCCCCTTCGCAGGCCGCGAGGGGAAATTCGTCACCTCCCGCCAGATCCGCGAGCGGCTCTACAAAGAGACGCTTAAAGACGTGTCTCTGCGCGTTGAGGACGGCGACACCACCGATTCATTCAAGGTGTCCGGCCGCGGCGAGATGCATCTCTCCATCCTGATCGAGACAATGCGCCGCGAGGGATACGAGCTTTGCTGCTCCACTCCCCGCGTGCTTTACCGCGAGATCGACGGCAAAAAGTGCGAGCCCATGGAGCGCGTCACGGTGGACGTGCCCGAGGAATACGTGGGCGCGGTCATCGAGAAGCTCGGCGCACGCAAGGGCGATCTTCTGGAAATGGGTCCCGCCGGTTCACGTATGAGAATCGAATACTCCATCCCCGCCAGGTGCCTGCTGGGGTACAGGAGCGAGTTCATGACCGATACACGCGGCGAGGGCATACTCAACTCCATCTTCGACGGATATCAGCCCTACAAGGGCGACGTGGTGACCCGGTTCACCGGATCGCTCATCGCGTCCGAGGACGGCGAATCAACGTCCTACGGGCTGTTCAACAGCCAGGACCGCGGCGTTATGTTCATCGGGGTACAGACGCCGGTCTACGAGGGAATGATCGTCGGAGAATGCCCGAAAAAAGAGGACATCGCCCTGAACGTTTGCAAGAAGAAGCATCTGACGTCCATCCGGTCCGCGGGAGCAGACGAGGCGCTCCGCCTCGTTCCGCCGAAGGAGCTGTCCCTGGAGCAGGCTATCGAGTTCATCGCGGACGACGAGCTGATCGAGGTGACGCCCAAGACCATCCGGCTGAGAAAAAGGATACTCAACACCGAGCTGCGGCTCAAAGCGGAGGCTAAACTGAAAAAAGGCTGATCCTCCGCATGACGGGAGGTTAAAATGAATATCGTATGTCTTGACCTTGAGGGGGTCCTGGTACCCGAGATTTGGATCGCGTTTGCCGAGGCAAGCGGGATACCGGAGCTGAGACTCACCACGCGGGACGAGCCCGACTACGACAAGCTGATGGCTCACCGGCTGAAGACGCTCCGGGAGCACGGTCTGGGGCTGAAGGAGATCCGCCGTGTCATCGAGAAGATCGATCCCATGGACGGCGCGAGGGAGTTTCTCGACGCGCTTCGCGAGGTGACGCAGGTGCTGATCCTCAGCGACACCTTCGAGCAGTTCGCTTCCCCGCTGATGAAAAAGCTGGGATGGCCTACCATCTTCTGCAACTCGCTTGAAGTTTCGGAAAGCGGCAAGGTGACGGGGTACCGTCTCCGAACCGAGAAGACGAAGCTCAGCACCGTCCGTGCGCTCCAGTCTGTGGGATTCGAGACCATCGCCGCCGGCGACAGCTTCAACGACCTTGAAATGATAAAGGCCAGCAAGGCGGGATTCCTGTTCCGCTCCACCGAGCAGATCAAAAAGGATCACCCTGAGCTCCCCGCCTTCGAGGAGTACGGCGATCTGCTTTTTGCGATCAAAAACGCCCTTTAACCAATGCGAAGGGAGGTCTTTCCTCATGAAAAAAACGTTTGTGATTCTTATCACCGCAGTAATGACAGCGTTGGTTTTAGTTTCATGTTCCGGAAAAGGCAAAGGCGAGTCCGTCGGGAAGACGATTCCCGAGGAGGAGATCGAAACGTCGACCGCCGGGGACGTGATAGTTTTCGGCAAGTACGAGCAGGACAACGACCCGTCGGACGGCAAGGAGGACGTGGAATGGCTCGTGATCGCAAAAAAGGGGAGCAAGCGGCTCGTCATAAGCAAGTACGCCCTTGACTGTCTGCCGTTCAACGACGAATACGCTGAAGAGCTGACCTGGGAGACGTGCTCCCTCAGGGAGTGGCTGAACGGGACGTTCCTCAGCGACGCTTTTTCCGCCGAAGAGCAGAAGATGATCGTCGAAACAAAGGTGAAGGCAGACGTCAATCCTTCTTTCACCACCGATCCCGGGCAGGACACCGACGACTTTGTATTCCTGCTCAGCATCGCGGAGGCAAACAAGTTCTTTGAATCGGACGAGGCGCGGATGTGCGTTCCTACGGAGTACGCTCTGTCGCACGGCACGTTCGCGGACGAGGAGAACAAGGTCGACGGCAAGAGCGCCTGCTGGTGGCTGCTGAGGACTCCGGGAGATCACCCGTTCCTCATCACCTACGTTTTCGGCGACGGAACGGTGAACGACTACGGCATCATGATCACAAGCTCCGATTATGCCGTCCGCCCCGCCATGTGGATCGACGTGGGGAATTAAGATTTTTGACAGATGCAAAACAACGACGCTTGTCAGCAGCGTCGTTGTTTTTTAGTTTACGGTTTACAGTTATGATTGCGCGCGTGGCGCGCAAGTTATGATTTGCGGCTCCGCCGCAAAGCTGAGTTATGATCGCTTCGCGATCAAAACTCGGGCGTGAGCGTGAACACTCTCGTATCGTGAGACGCGACCTCGCATGAGAAAACTCCGAACTGCTCGGGGAACGTCTCTCCGGTCCACTCGTCCCGGACGGTCATTCCGATGCCGCCGCTGAGACCGAGCTCCTCCCAGCGGAAGGAGAAACGGTTGGTTTCGAGCCCTCTGTTGAGCACCGCCACCGCCCACCGGAAATCGGACAGCTCCTTGGTCCAAAGCTCCCTGCCGTGGTACTCCGACGACACGCGGCGGGCGGGTATCACCAGCGGATCCTGGTCGATGGCGATCAGGTTTTTATTCTTCAGCGTCTTCAGCGATTCTTCGTCCAGCTTATAAAGGTCCGCGCCGATGATCAGCGGAGACGACGTCATGCACCAGAGAGCGAACTGGGTCCTGCCCTCCGCGTCGGTGAGACCGTTCCCCAGTTCCATGAACTGGGAGTTGCCTTTGATGCCCACCACAAGGAAGTCCGGGTCGCTGATGCCGCCCGGTCTTGTGTACGGAGTGGAATCAGAGCCGTATTCGTCCATGGCGCCGAGGATGCCGCGGTACTGATCCGTCTCGCGGGAGAAGCTGTCGCGGATGTCGCCGCCCACGCGCCACATATCGCCGACCCCGTGAGCCCACAGCCACGGGCGGGTGGAGCCGTGCTCGCACATGGAGTAGATGATATCTCTGCCGCATTCCTTCAGCGCGAGCCCCATTTTGATGTACTCGGCGACCAGGTTGCGGGGACCGTCCCCTTCCTCGGGGTGGTTATCGTATTTCACAAGGTCGAATCCCCATTCGGCGATCCGTTTCGCGTCCTCACGCTCGTGACCGAGAGTCCCCGCCTTGTGCCACCAGGTGGTGCGTCCGCACCCGAG
>CACXCL010000185.1 GCA_902766115.1 uncultured Ruminococcus sp. | reverse complement strand
TCTCAACGCGGGTCAGATCAAGACCGGCGCGCCGAGCCGCAGCGAGCGCGTGGCGAAGTACAACCGTCTGCTCCGGATCGAGGAAGAGCTGGGCGGCGCGGCTGTCTACGCCGGATACAAGGCGTATAACGTAAAGAGATAAGTCATTTTTGAAACACACTGCCCACGGCGCGTTGGCACGACCCGCCGCGGGCAGTTTTCATACCCTTCTTCAAAAAAAGTCCGAAGGCGCAAATATTCAGCCGGGAAATGCGTCTTATAGGACAGAGGCGCCTGATAAACACAACTGAAGGGAGGCGGTATTACGGACGACCGGGAGATAGTGGAGCTGTTTTTCCTGCGGGACCAGCGCGCCGTCGGCGAGGCGGACGAAAAGTACGGCGGGATGTGCCGCTCCGTGGCATACGGGATCCTGGGCTCCGACGGAGACGCGGAGGAGTGCGCCGCGGACGCCATGATGAAGGCGTGGCAGAGCATCCCGCCGGAGAAGCCGGAGTCCCTCGGAGCCTGGCTCGGACGGGTCACGAGGAACGCCGCTCTGTCGCTGTGGCGCAAAAACAACAGCATGAAGCGCAGAGGCGGCGTGCGCGTGCTGTTCGAGGAACTGGAGGAGTGCGTTCCGTCGGCCGACGATGTGGAAAGCGCCGTGGAGGCGCGGGAGCTTGCCCGGGTCATCAGCCGGTGGCTCCGCACGCTTGACAAGCTGGATCGGGATCTGTTCGTCCGGCGGTACTGGTACTGCGTGCCGCTGAAAAAGCTGGCTTCTGACGCCGGAATACCGCCGTCGAAGCTGGCGGGGCGGATGTTCACTCTGCGAGCTGCGCTTCGCCGGGAGCTTGAAAAGGAGGGTATAACCGTATGAAAAAGAATAATGAGAAAAGGGCGGGCGCCGAGAGATTGTTCGACGCCGTGACTGAGATCGATCACGATCTTGTCGACGGGAGCAGGCCGGGAAAAACCGGGAAAACCGCCGCAAAAACAAAAAAAAGGCTGATCGCCGCGCTTGTGGCGGCCGCCGTGGCGCTGGGCGCCGTGGCGGGGATCGCGCTGCGCGAGACCCGCTCGCAAGGGGCGGAGAAGCCGGACCCGGCGGAGACGGGCTCCCTGACTCCGCCCGAAGAACGGGACCGGTTCAATCCTTTCGTCGTCAGTGCGGAGTATCCGGTTTACGAGACCTATGATGAGAACCGTGATTTCGCTGTGCTCCGCGCCGGTGCGGTGGACGACAGCACGAGAAACGCACTTGTCGCCCTGGCGAAAATATGTTTGACAAATGTCGAAGACGATTCCGCCGTGGTATCTCCCGCAAGCGTTTACGTGGCGCTAGGCATCCTTTCCGACTGCTCCGCCGGGGAGACGCGGGATCAGTTGACTTCCCTCCTCGGGTCGGACGACGCGGATGAGATCCACGCGCAGGTCGCGGCTCTGTGGGATTCATTCTATCTGGAAGGCGACGAGTCCAAATCTGTTGTGGTATCGTCTCTGTGGCTGAACAATGTAATGGAGTACGACACGGACTTCATAAACTCCCTGTCGGAAAACTATCGCGCGTCCGTTTTCAGCGGAGAATTCGGATCTGAGGAATACGACGGTCAACTAAAAAAATGGCTGATTGAGCAGACTAAAGGATTGCTTGCGGACCAAACTGAGGAAGAACACTTTGACGAAACAACGGATTTTGCCGTTCTGACGACGCTGTACCGCAAGGAAGCATGGAAGATGAGGTTTGCGGATTATACGTGGGAAGCTCCCTTTCACGGACTCCATTGGGAAGAAAACTGTATTTTTATGGGGCAAGAGGACGAATACAGCTTTGTCAGCGGGGCTGATTTTGAGTCGGTCGGAGTTCCTCTGGAGGACGGTTCCGCCGTGTGGTTTGTTCTTCCGAATAAGGGAAAGACAACGGACGACGTTATCCGATCATCTGAATTATGGAATTGTATTGAGAGCTGGGGGAAAAGCCCCGATGCGAGGATAACGACAAGGGGTCGGGTTAACGTTCCGAAATTTGACGTTAAATCGAAAACGGATCTCATCCCGGCGCTTCGGGAACTCGGGGTGACCGCTATTTTTCAGGAGGACAAAGCAGATTTTACTCCTCTTCTGGGAAACGGAAATCATAAAGACTACGTACAGTTATTTGAGAATTACAGCCGAATCAAAATAGACGAAAGCGGGATTGAGGCCACGTCCGGTACTCTTTTTGACGGGGGCACGTTGGGGGTGATGCCCGAGGTATACCTCGACCGGCCCTTCGTCTTCATCATGACGAACCCCGCCGGGCTGCCGCTCTTCGCGGGCGTGGTCAATCAGATAGGATAAAAGCGAAAAAATACCGCTTCCGGGATTTCCGGAAGCGGTATTTTCATCACTTATGTTTCACTCTGTATTCGTGAGGCGTGCATCCGTTTGCCGCCAGGAACACCTTGTCGAAGTAGCTGAGATTGACGAAGCCGCAGCTCCGCGCCACGTCGCCGATGGTCCCGCTTCCGAACCGGAGCAGGTCCTTGGCCTTTGAGATCCGGATATCCTGGAGCTCCTTCATCACGGTACCGCCGCTCTTTTCCTTATAATAGTGACACAGAGCGTACTTGCTCATGTGTACCGCGTCGGCGACGTCGTCAAGGGAGATCTGCCTCGGGTAATTTGCCTCCAGGAACCGCTTTACCCGGGCTGTCAGCGGGATCGACGGCTCCAGCGTGGCGTAGAGCCACTCCACGAACCACGAATAACCCTCTGCCGAGCGGGTCAGGAGAGTGCTGTCGCCCTCGCAGAACTTCCGGAGGTCCCGGATGGAAGAAAGGAGATTCGGATACGCCTCAAACTTCAGCTGATCGCCTATCTGGTAATAGTCGAAAACACTGTCCGATACGAGAAAAGTGACGAAAGCGGTGTCAAAACCGTCTCCCAGCGCCTTGTAGGAATGGGGAAGGTCCTTCTTCCAAAGAACGCCCTGACCTTCTGAGAGAATGAACTTCTCGCCCGGTATGCGGAACTCGCCTTTTCCCGAGGTCACGATGATCAGATGATGCTGTCCCAGCCCTTGCGGTCTGTCCACCGGGTGCTGGTTTTTCTCCTCGCCCACCGTGCAGAGCACGAACGGCAGATTCCGATTCTCGTTTGTGTAACTGCTGCGTGATTCGATAAACATCATGCCCTCCGCAATACCTTAAAAAAGTTCAGGTTAAGTTTATCATACACGAAGATCGAAGTAAATAGCAATATTGAATAAATAATCCGGCAAAACAGACGCCGTTTTCCGTGCCGACGGCAATTCGGTCTCGGAAAAACGCCCTTCTCCACGGCGTTTCCCGGTATACCGTGCTTTATTCGTTCGGGACGATGCGCCTTCTCGCTGCGCGATCTGATGGCAGTTTCAGGATCGTCTGACTTTCCCGGGCTTTGTTAATATTTAACATAAAAACTCTGTTTTTTTTGTAAATAATGCCTGATGACGACAATTTTATTTAATTTTTCCAACAGTATGCTATTGATTTTATTGATTATTTACAATATAATGTAATCGGAGAATTATCCGGGCAGTTTTGAGTTGATTGACTCCCCGGCGAACACTTCAAGAAGGGATGATGCTATGGCGCAAAAGATGCAGTGACGCTGGAATAAGGCTTGTCGCCGCGATCCGGGGAAGGGAGTTTCATATCCCCGGGAACCGCGCGGTCGCAGGACCGCTCAAAAAGTTAATTCATACTTTTAGGAGGAAGTTATGAAAAAAAGAATCTTAAGCGCGATACTGGCGGCTGTAATGCTGCTCGGCATGATCATCATGCCGGCGACGGCCGCCGAAGGAAAGATGCCGTTCACAGACGTCAAGAGCGGCAAATGGTACTATGAGGCTGTTGAGTACGTATGGAAAAACGACCTCATGAACGGAATGACAGCTACCACGTTCGAGCCC
>CACXCL010000184.1 GCA_902766115.1 uncultured Ruminococcus sp. | reverse complement strand
TATATAATATAGGCACGCAGGTGTGGTTCAATGGCAGAACTTCAGCTTCCCAAGCTGACAGCGCGGGTTCGATTCCCGTCACCTGCTGAAACAGAAAGGGCTCCCACAGGGAGTCCTTTCTGTTTCAGCAGGTATTGGACACGGGAATCGAACGGACGCGTGTTAGAAAACATGCCGGTGGCATGTTTTCCCGCGTCCGCGACCAAGGGAGCATGATTTTTCCGCAATTTCGGCGGAAAAATCATCCGCGCGACCGCGACCGATTCCCGCCGCGGCGGAGCCGCGGAGCTGACGAGGGATATAAGTGCCCCCCGAGGGGATCCACGATGCCCCGCGTCCGCGACCACCTTGTTTGCAAGCAAACAGGAGCATGATTTTTCCGCAATTTCGGCGGAAAAATCATCCGCGCGACCGCGACTCGCTCTATTGCGGTTCCCGAAATTCTTTGTTCGCTATTCGCTCACAGAATTTCGACCGCTGCTACTCCCTCGCCTCCCTCATTCCGCCACCGGCGGCGGTCGGCTCGCTCCCCCGCCGCGGCGGAGCCGCGGAGAAGACAGGCGATTATTTGATACTTCAATCCGCAAAGCGGTCCTTTTCTCGTAAGCAGACGGGAATCGAAGGGCCCCGGTGGTGAATGACAGCCCGGTGGCCCCGGGCGCATGGAACAATCAATAATCGTTAGTCGACCCTGCGCCCTGACGAGTTTTGCTTGCGCAAAACTCCGAAGAAATATGATATTGTTCGGCCGGGGCTGACCGAGCCCTGCAAACAGGCGCTTGTGCTATGTGACTGTTCTAAAACTTCCTGTTTGCACAAGAAACTTTTTAAAAAACACAATAAACAATTTGCAATTCCCGTGCCTTCTTTTCGGCGTTATTAAAGGAAGGAGCGTTTTTAAACCACTGACTCTTTTTTTCTCAACCCATAAGCGAAAACGCTCGTTTACAAAGTTATTGCTATTAATACCCCGGTCGGGTATAATTGGAACAAGATGAGCGCTCATCAATTAATTCTAATTCCAAGGAGAGTTGTAATGCTTAAAATCGGAAAAAGGATAAAAGCCCTTCGCAAAGAGCGCGGCTTGACTCAGGAACAGCTTGCAAATAAAATCGGCGTCTCATACCAGGCGGTTTCAAAATGGGAAAACGAGATCGCCCTCCCCGACGTGGCGCTGGTGCCGACTATCGCGGGCTTCTTCGGGGTGTCGCTGGACGCTCTGTTCGATTACAACGCCGAAGTAATCGCGGAAAAGGCGCTTGAGATCGCAAAGCATACATGGCCTTTGAGAGAGTGCGATCCCGAAAAAGGAAAAAGCATCATAGCTGATGGGCTGAAACAGTATCCGGAGAACGATTTGCTTCTCGAAAATCTGCTCTATCTCATCGATTATACGGAATCTCCCGACGAAACGATCGACGTAGCTCTTCGAACGATGAACGCGACGAACGATAATTCGATAAGGTACGACGCCCTACGCTTCCTTGCGTATGCCTATAAGGCAAAGGGCGATCTGGAAAACGCAAAGGCGGCGCTTGCACAAATTCCGGAGTTATACTTTACTCGCCTCTCGGAAATGGCATACGTTCTTTCGGGGGAGGAGAAACGCATGGCCGCGGAGAAACAGCGGGGCGTATCGATCGAAATTCTTGTTGAGATGCAGACGCGGATCGCGGAAGATATGATCGAAAAGGGCGAGACCGCGAATGCAAAAAAAGAATACGAACGCGCTCTGGGGCTCTTAGATCTGTTTGAAGCCCGAGACGGCGGTTGGGACGCGTATCGTGGGTTTTTGGAGAAGAAAATACGGGAACTTGGTTAAAAAAGTACGAGGCGGGGATAAAACCCCGCCTCGTATGCGTAATCGGTCATTCTTTCTTTAATTATTCAGGTGACGGGAATCGAACCCGTGACCCCTTGCGTCCCGAAAAAAAGACTCTCCCGGGTCCCATTCCATCATTTCCGAATCATTTTCCATTTTCCATTTTCAATTATCCATTCAAAAAGAGTCCGCGGCGCTTGCCGCGGACTCTTTTGCTTCATCATTTCTGATACACGTATTCGTAGGTGAAATCGTTCGTCGGGTCTCCGTTGAAGATGTCCAGCACGCCGTCCACCAGCGTTCCCGTGTAGTCGATGTAGAGACCGGCGTAGGTCTCTTTCATGGTGAACTTTTCACCGTCCAGAGTCCAGGTCATCTTGTACGTCTCCCCGTCCCGGGTGCTCGTTCCGGTGCCGTCCGCTTTCAGCTCCACGGAAAACTCCTCGTCGACCGGAGTGTCGTCGCCCACCAGCTTCAGGCTGACGCCGTCATATTTCCCGGCGACTGCCGCCATTGCGGGGTCGGTTTTTGCGCCCTCGGTCTCCTTCCCGTCCTTTTTTCCGCAAGCGGCGAGAGTCATTATCATCACAAGAATAAGCAAAAAAGCCGTTACCTTTTTCATGTTGAGCCATCCTTTCTCTTCGGCGGTTTCACGCCGGATCTTCGGTTCAATTATACATCATTCCGAAGGGAAAAACAACCCTTTTTACGATTATTCCCCGCGGGGAAGGCGGGAAAGGATCGCGCGCCGCCCGCCCGCCGATCCGGAATACACAGGACCTTTCCGTCATATAGTGGGATGACAAGACGAAATCGAAGGAAAGGTCGGTATCAAAATGACGGACAACCTGTATCTTCCCGAGGGGTACCTCGCGGGAACGGAAGAAAACGAGTTTTTCCTGTCGGGCGCAAGGGGACTCCGCGCCGCCATGGAGACCGGCAGGATCCTGGAGGCGTACGCCACCGAGTGCGGAAGCGGGACAATGGATCTGCTGGTGGATCTTCACGGGATCCGGGGCGTCATCCCCCGGGAGGAAGCGGTCTTTTCCTCCGACGGCTCTCCGGTGAAGGACATCGCCGTCATCACACGCGTGGCAAAGCCGGTATGCTTCAAGGTGATCGGTCTGAACGACGGCGGAGAGGGAAGGGTCACCGCCGTCCTGTCCCGTCGAGCGGCGCAGGCTGAGTGTGAGATGAGATACGTCTCCCGCCTCGTTCCCGGCGACGTGATCCCCGCCGCCGTGACCCATCTTGAGCCCTTCGGCGCGTTTGTCGATATCGGCTGCGGGATCGTGTCCCTTATCACGGTGGATTCCATCTCGGTGTCGCGGATCTCACATCCGGGGGACCGTTTTTCACCGGGCTCCAGGATCGCCGCGGTGGTGAAGTCCCGGGATCCCGTCACCGGGCGCGTCTCTCTGACCCACCGGGAGCTTCTCGGCACCTGGGAGGAGAACGCCGCGGCGTTCGGAACGGCGCGGACCGTCAGCGGCATCGTTCGCGGAGTGGAGGAATACGGCGTGTTCGTGGAGCTCGCTCCCAATCTGGCGGGTCTTGCGGAGCCGAAAGAGGGCGTCAGGGAGGGCGATCCCTGCGCAGTGTACATAAAGAGCATCATTCCCGAGAAAATGAAGATAAAGCTGGTGCTTATCGACGCCGGAGCCGGCGACGTGCGGGCGCCGATGAAGTACTACGTCGATCCCGCGAAGGTAAAAAGAATGACCCGGTGGCGCTACTCTCCCGAGTGCTGCCCGCGGGTCATTGAAACGGTGTTCGGCGAGTGAGGTCATCCCCCGATGAGCCCGATCAGCTCCCGGGTGTCGCGGACGTACACGTCCGCGAGCTTTTCAAGCTCCGCCGTGGTTTTTTCGTACTTATCGTAGACTCCGACAACGGTGAACCCCGCCTTCTTCGCCGTGGTGGCGGCGAAGAACGAATCCTCGAATATCACGGTGTTCTCCTTCGGGGTCCCCATGGCGCGGGTGCAGAGCTCGAAGATCTCCGGCTTGTCCTTTCCGAGCCCCAGCGTCTCGCAGGAGAAAATATCCTTGAAATATCCGCGCAATCCCGTCCGCGCCAGCGCCGACTCGATCATTTTCCGGTCGGTGACGGTCGCTATGCACATGACGGCGCCGGACAAGCGGAGCGCTTCGAGAAATTCCGGTATGCCGTCCTTCGGCATGACCTCGTCCCGGTACTGTATCCCCACCACACGGTTAACGTCCCCGACTATCTCTTCGACGCTCGATCTGACGCCGTAGTTTTCTCTGTAAAACTCCGCGGCCTCGGTGAGCGTCATTTTTTTGAACTTTTCGGTCAGGTCCTCCTTCGGCTTGATACCGATGGATTCAAGATACCCGTTGCCGACGGTCTCCCATACGTGCATGGAGTCGAAAAGCGTGCCGTCAAAATCGAATATTGCGCCTTTTATGTTCATTTTCACAGGTTCTCCGCTATTTTTTTGAAATCATTATAAGGAGGATCCCGCTTTTGTGTGAGATCCGCGCCGCGCCCTCCGTCCACTCGTTGCTGACGCCGAGTGGGAAAGAGGCCGTGAGCTTGCCGTCGCTGAGAGGGTACCTGACGCCCGAGGCGTCGATCCCCGTCACGTCCCCCGACAGGGCGAAGAGGGAAAGGTACGAGTCGTCCTCTTTTTTGATCTCACGGACCGCAGGCCCGGAGCAGATCATGCGGATCCCGTCCCCCCGGAGGGTCACGGTGAGCCCCGCCTCCGCACCGTGAGCCATGGTCTGCAGATTGGCTAAGGTGTGATCGAAACGTCTGCCGCCCAGGGCGCACGTGAGCAACACCTCGGAGAAGCCCCGCTCCTCCGCGTACCGCATGGCGGCCATGGTGTCGGTGTCGTCCTTCTCGGTCTTCAGCCGCATTACCGGGACTCCCTCCGGAAGAGGTCCGACGTATGAGTCGAGGTCCCCGATAATGAGATCCGGCGTCACGTTTTCGTCCGCGCAGTAACGTATCCCCCGGTCGCAGGCGATCACGAAATCGCCCTCCCGGAGCATATCCCGGAGACCCGTCGCCGGGTCGCCTCCGGTGATTATCACGCATCTGTCTTTTTCCATACTCACGCCTCCCGTCAGTCGTCGTCGTCGGAGATTTTTTCCTCATGTCTCTCCGTGTACAGAAACCGGTCCCGCGCCGCCGTCACCTCAAAGGAGTTCTCCACCACGTACGACACGGCGGAGTTATTGCGCCGCGCCGTCTTGAGAGAGAAAGCCATTATTGCAACTATTACGAGGGACGAAAAGAACGCAGCCGCGACGGCGATGATTATCCCTGTCGTTTCCATACCGCCCTCCTACATGCTGATGAAGTAGTATATCGCCGTGAACACCGCGGAAAATGCCGCGGTGAGTCCCAGCAGCCACGCCGTGAACCTGGGCCACGACACCGGAGCTTCTCCGACGAACTTTCCCGTCTGCCCGTTCATGGCGAACCGGTATATTTTATCCTTGTACACCGTGCTGAGCATCCACACCGGCATCATGGCGTATTTCGGCTCGTACTGCCGGACGTAAATGTCCTTCGTGGAGGCGCTGACCGAGTCGTATCCGGTGATCGTCCCTTTGATGAGGCTGACCAGGGAATTCTCCACCCGGTCGCGGACCCGGGGTGCGCCTTCGGTGTGGTAAACGTCGTACCTGTCCGCGAGAAACCCCGACAGATAGGCGGGCGAGAACGGCGTCGCGTCGCCGTAGCGGAACGGCTCCACCGCCTCCATATACGTGTCGTCCGCCTTGCTTGAACCGTCGAAGGGAACGTTTTCGTAGTCCATCCTCCCGCTCCGGTAAAGGCGGTAATGATCGGTCTCCGTGATGCGGTATTTGCCGGAGGTCCATGTGCGGGTGTTCTCCGCGTCGAACTCCACGTCGCCCCTGGCGCTTCCCGAAAATAGCCAGAACGGGACGTAGACGCCCTTTATCTCGGAGATCCTGCTCTCCGTTTTGAACTTCGACGGCACCAGCAGTTTTTTTCTGTAATGCTCGCGGAAGGCGTTCTCCGCGTCTTTTTTCGTCACCCTGAAAGGTATGACGAATTCCGGGAGGAACTGCCCTGACACTCTGTCGGAGTGGACCACGTTGTTGTCGCAGTAGGGGCACTTGTCCGCAGCGGTGGTCCCGTCGGTGACGAGCTCCGCGCCGCAGGCGGGACATGTGTAGCTGAACAGCCCGCTTCCTTCGTCGTGCGTTTCTCCCTGAGCCTCCGCGTGGGAGTCGATGACCTGATTTTCAACGATCAGGTCGTCCGGCGAGAACGCGCTGCCGCAAAAGTCGCAGGTCAGAGACTCGCTTCTCCCGTCCCAGCGGAGCTCCGCGCCGCAGGACGGACATTTATACGAAATTGTTCCCATGGGGGTGTCTCCCTCTATGTCATTTCCGGTCGCGCAGGCAGGAAAAAGGCAGCGCCGCCGTCGGCGTTGCCCCGTTGAGTCATTCGGATACCAGCATCGGCGCCAGCTTTTCGATGTCTCCGGCTCCCACCGTCAGCACGCAGTCTCCCCGACCGTAGTTCTTTTTGATCTCGTCCGCTATCTCGCCGAAGGAGCTGAGACACCGGGCGCGGGTCCCTCGCTCCGCCACCGCGTCCGCCAGCTGATCCGAGGTCACCCCGAACACGTTCGTCTCCCGCGCCGGGTATATGGGAGCCAGGATCACCTCGTCCGCGCCTGTCTTTGCCAGAGCGTCCGCGAACCCGTCGAACAGCTCGAAGGTGCGGGAGAAGGTGTGGGGCTGAAAGACGACGACGAGCCTGTCGAAGCCGAACTCCGACGCGGTCCGGAGAGTCGCCGCCACTTCCGTGGGATGGTGGGCGTAGTCGTCGAACACCGCGGCGCCGGATTCTGTATCGCCCACACGCTCCATGCGCCTTTTTATGCCCTTGTAGGACGCGAGTCCGGCCGCCGCCGCCTCGGGGGACACGCCGCTCTCGACGGATACTGCCGCCGCAGCCACCGCGTCGGTGACAATGTGGTCGCCAGGTACGTTTATCCTTGCGCGGAAGAGCTTTTTCCCCCGCCGCAGGACGTCGAATTCCGATCCGCCCGGGAAGGGCGTGACGTTCGAGGCAGTGTAGTCCGCGTCGCCTCTCCGCCCGAAGGTGACGAAGGGCTTGCCCGACATGCGAGCCGCCTCGAGCGCGTCTTCACAGTCGCCGTTCACCACGGCAGTCTCGCCGCGGCGGATGAATCCGGCAAAGGATCTTTTTATCTGATCCATGTCTTTGAAGTAGTCCACGTGGTCCATCTCGAGGTTCAGCACCACCGATACCGTCGGATAGAAGTCGAGGAAGGAATCCATGTACTCGCAGGCCTCGAAGATGAAATAGTCCTCGCGTCCGATGACGTTGGTCTCGCCGGTGGCCGCCATCTTCGCTCCGCCGAATACGGTGGGCTCGCGCCCCGCCGCGGCGAATATCTCCGCGACAATGGCGGTGGTGGTGCTCTTGCCGTGCATGCCGGATATTCCGATCCTGACGCCGTAACGCTTCATGATGTACCCGAGGAAATCCGCGCGGGAGATGCGCGGGATCCCGGATTCCCCCGCCCAGACGTACACCGGATCGTCGCGGGGAATCGCCACTGTGTAAACGACCAGGTCGCATCCCGCGGCGTTCTCCGCCGCGGCGGTGTAGTATACCTTTACACCTTCGCCTTCGAGCCGCCTTGTCAGGGCGCTCTCCGTCCGGTCGTACCCCGCGACGGAGTGACCTCTCATCAGACATACCTGCGCCAGGGAGTTCATGCTGACACCGCCGATCCCGAGGAAGAAAATGCTCTTCGGACCGTCTCCCATTATTTCACGGATACCCTCGTACCCGAAATGTGTGTTTTCAAGGGCCATGAAGGACGCCTCCTTCCGATTGCGGGGAGATCCCCGTTTATCTTTCAAAAAACAATTATAACACAAAAAGGGGGTTGTTTTCATCAAAAAAAGAAAAAAATTCACAAAAGGACTGAAAAACGGTAACATATTAACTGTATAATGAGTATGGAGTTATGCATAATCACTTCAAGCGGGGGGAATTCAGATGGTCATCACAGATATCAAAATCAGGAAGTTGTTTGACGACGGTCCCATGAAAGCGATCGTTTCAGTCACATTCGACTCCCAGTTGGCACTGCATGACGTCAAGGTTATCAACGTCCGGGAGAGGCATTTCATTGTAATGCCCAGCAGGAAGAATCCGGACGGGACTTACAGGGATATCGTTCACCCGATCAACGCGGAATTCAGAGCCGAGCTCGAAAAACAGGTCCTCATGGCGTATGAGGAGGAGGTTGCAAGAGCGGCGTCCGAAGCCGCCGCGGAACACGTCAGGGGTGAAGTCGCTCACGGCGACGGAACCGATGGCGATCCGGCAAAATAGAATCAAGAAACAAGTAGTTAAGATTATCTCACAATATGTATACTCCCTTCAAAGGCGGTTTAGAAACGGACCGCCTTTGTTCGTTTCCCCGGGGCGGGGCGGCAGGGTCAGAACGGAAAACCGGGGTAAAAGGGGGGCGGAAATGGAGCCCCTGCACGGATTCGACGGTTTACCCGGGCGTTTTGCGAAAAAAATCACAAATTTCTTGACACGCCGGATTTTTTGTGATACAATACTATCCGTGCCGCGTGGGACGGTAGTTTCCGCGCCGTGCCGCATGTCTGGGTGTGGCGCAGTTGGTAGCGCGCTACCTTGGGGTGGTAGAGGCCGCTGGTTCAAGTCCAGTCACTCAGATGAAAACAAGGCAGGATACGTCCTGCCTTGTTTTCATTTAAATGCTTGGTCTTGTGCCGGATATGACAGTGCCCTGTGGTCCGGGGTTCCCGGTTGAGGCCGCAGGGTATCAAGTCCAGTCACTCAGAGTGGTGCGGATATCAATAACGGACTTGACTGCCTATTTAACAATATCCTGCTCCATATTAAAAGAAATCTTGAATTGTTTTTCGCCGTACTGGTCATAAACCTTAATATGTGATAACGCGGCTTCAAAAAGCGGCACGCGGAAATGCAATTCCTTCATAAAGTTGCATTCGTCAAGTAAAAGGAGAAGAAGTCTGCAGCCGTCTTTCCAAAGCACAGACACGTAATAGGATTTGATCAGCGATTCCAATGAACGGGTGATTTTTTCGTCAAACTCGGGAGCATACGTCAGTTCTGCAAGGGCGACACCGTATTTTTTGCAGTTCTTTTGAAAGACTTCCCGGTTGCCGTCACTGATCTGTCTGTCAAATTCTTCATCATTGTTTGTTGCTCTGCTATCAAACGATATTCGAAATTCAGTAAAACTCAGGGCGTTTTCAATATAATGTGATAAAACGCCAGACAACGCCTGAACAAAAAAATCAGGCTTAAACGAGACGTTCAAAAGCGAAGGAACGTTTTCGTCGCGGAATGCGGAGTCGTATTTGAGATACGTCATTGATTTTATGGAATCCAAAACGTCATTCGGTTGTCTTTCAGCCGGATCATAATGGTGCCATAATCCTCCCAAACCGCGCAAATTGTTCCTGAATACTCTCGGTGACGGTTTTACATTCTGACGATAAAAACACACAGAGTTCAAAGAGATTTCTTCAAAGTGCCCGTTCAGACTTTGAACCCGGTTGGAGATCGGCTTATATTTCAGGCAACCCGGGCAATAATTCAAAATAACTTCTCGCAGTTTTTCGTTATACTCTTTTTGAGAAAAAAGTTCGACTTCAACCGGAAAAAGGTCCGAGGTGTCGCAGATGGCGATTTCAACGTCAGCATATCCGTATTCGCTGTAAAAATACGGTGCGATACATATTCCCTTTTCAACATTATAAGATGGTATTCTGTTTCTTTCCGTCAGCAAACGAACTTTTATCGGTTCCTTTATATCGATGGATCGATAAAAATCCTCAAAAGACGTATATTGATCCGGAACGAGATAATAGGAATCGCGGTAAAAGAATGCAAGGTGCTTTTCGCTCATAATAAAAACCTTTCATCTATAATTTGAAATAGGTATAACTATAATGCGCACTTACTCACCACCAACGCGGTGATACCGTGCTGAAACAAATCAATTTAAGTGTGATTGAAGCCAGAGCAGCAGATCGTCGCAATTCTTTTCGCCCGATGCGAAGGAAAGAATGATCTCAGTCAGTTCTTTTTGCGTATACGAAAAAACATAACCGTTCAGCGCAAGAAAAACCAGCATCGCGTGCGCGCCGATGCGCTTGTTGCCGTCAACGAACGCATGATTTTGTATAAGCCCGAAACCGAGCCGCGCTCCTTTTTCCAAAACGGAAGAGTAGAGCTCTTTGCAGTCAAAACTCTGAAACGGGTTGAGGATCGCCGAATCGAGCAGCCCTTCGTCACGTATCCCGTCCGATCCGCCCGTTTCTTTTATCAGTTGTGC
>CACXCL010000183.1 GCA_902766115.1 uncultured Ruminococcus sp. | reverse complement strand
GAAGCCGAAGTATCTTTTCAGCTCCAGGTGGGTCCAGTGGTACATGGGGTTGCCGATGCACTTGGGGATCACCCGGCAGAAGCGGTCAAATTTCTCGCGGTCCGTGGCGGACCCGGTGATCTCGTCCTCTCCGACGCCGTCCGAGCGGATAAGGCGCCATTTGTAGTGGTCGCCGCCGAGCCAGACCTCGGTGATGCTTCCGAAATGCGCGTCGCCGGCGATCTGAGCCGGGTCGATGTGGCAGTGGTAGTCGACAATGGGCAGTCCCTCCGCCGCGTCGTGGTAAAGCGCCCGCGCGGTTTTTGTGGTAAGCAGGAAATCGTCAGTAATGAACGCCATTTTATGATCCTTTCAGCATAATCAGTTCTTTACGCTTCATTATACAACAAATTTCCGGAAAAGGGAAGAAAAAGCGCGGAGATTACTCTTCCGCTGGGGACAAAAAGAAACTTTTTGAAAAATCGCAAAAGATGGGTTGACAAGAAGTCGACCGGGCTGTATAATGAGTTTACAAGAAGTCGTCTCGCCCGCCTGCGGGCGGTAACGGGATATGAAATGAAAAGGAAATAACGGCATGGCAGGAAGGATCAAGAGAGAGCAGGGAATTTCGCTGGGGGTGCTCGAATCGCGGTTTGCGGATCTGATATGGGACCGGGAACCGATTCCGTCGGGCGAGCTGGTAAAGCTCACGGCTCAGGAGTTCGGGTGGACAAAATCCACCATGTACACCGTGCTGAAACGGCTCACCGCAAAGGGCCTTTTCGTCAACGACAACGGCACGGTGCGCGCATCCGTCAGCCGCGACGAGTATCGGGCGCTCAGGAGCGACGGTTTTGTAGACGAGGTGTTCGGCGGGTCCCTTCCCGCCATGGTCGCGTCATTTGCCGCAAGGAGGCCGCTGTCCCGCGAGGACGCGGAAGAACTCAAAAAAATGATCGACGATTTCACGGAAAAACAAAAATGAGACGGATCTTCAGTGAAAGGAGGCCGCGCCGATGAACGGTTTTATCGTTACGTTATTCAATCTGAGTATCGCGGCAAGCTGGCTTGTTATGGCGATAATCGTCTTCAGGCTGCTGTTCGGAAAAGCGCCGAAGCGCGTCGTTTTTGCGGTCTGGGCGCTTGTGGCGATCCGTCTTGTTGTGCCTTTCTTTCCGGAAAGCGGGCTCAGTCTGATCCCCTCATCCTCCGTTGTGGTCGAGAACGGCGATTCGTTGACAATAAACACCGGATTTGATGCTGTTGACGAAAAGATCGGCGTCCTGACGGAAAACTCAAGCCGAATACACACCGGCGAGGAGGTCGCCTCGCCCGCGCATGTGGAAATCGCCGTTCCGAAAGATATCACGTCGGAACGCGGCGCCCCCGCCCCATCGTCACCCGCGGCGCCGGGATCTCCCGTACAGGCGGAGAAGGAAAACAGGGCGGCGGCTCTCCGGACAGTAATGAGGATCGCGCCCTTCGTCTGGGCGGCGGGTCTCGGCGTCATGGCGATCTACGCGGCTGTCGGACACGTCTCGGTCAAGCGCAGAGTTCGCGCCGCCGTTCCCGTCGGGGACGGGGTGTTCGCGTCGGATTACGTGTCCTCGCCGTTCGTCTACGGCGTCTTCCGACCGAAGATCTACGTCCCGTCTTCCCTGTCGGGAGAGGAGCTGGACCACGTTCTTCTGCACGAGAGATCGCATATCGCGCGAAGGGACAACATCCTGAAGCCGTTCGGCTTCGCTCTGCTGTCGGTTTACTGGTTTGCCCCCGCCGTGTGGATCGCCTATGCTCTGTTTTGCAGGGACATGGAGCTCGCTTGCGACGAGCGCGCGGTACGCGACTGTACCCCGGAGGAAAGAAAAGCTTATTCGAGGACGCTGGTCGATCTCGGCAGATCGGGGAAAGCGGTGCTTGCCGGTCCTCTTGCCTTCGGGAAAGGCGCTTTGAGATCGAGGATCAAAAACGTGCTGAACTTTAAGAAAGTCCGTTTTTGGATCGTTGCCCTCGTGCTGATCGCCGCTGTCGTCATCGGGGTGTGCTTTATGACGGCGCGGCCGTCCCGCAAGGGAAAAGCGGGCTCCGCGGAGAATGGCGAAAAAGAGCCGTACACTCTCACGGAAGAGGACGGGACCGCAACTCTCACCCTGTACGGTAAAGACGGAGGAAAGCTTTTCGATCATTCCGACAACAATATAAAAACGAAAAAACTGAACGACGACGTCGCCGTTTTCTCATGGAACGCGGGGCCGCAGCTTTCAACGAAACAAACCTTGTTTTTCGATCTAAATGACAGAAAGATCGGCGGGCCGTACGAGTACGTTCTGACGTATTCGGACCGTTTCGTGATCACCGGCTCCGCTCGGGAACGCTCGGTATTCGTAAGTGATATCCGGAACGAGCATAGTATAAAGATTGGTCCTTTCGACGATCTGTCCGAAACGGTCGACCCGTTTGTCTCGGCGGAGATAACCGAAGACGGATCGTTACTTACGATCACTCGTCTTGTGGGTGATGATTATTCAAGGGAGTCGGAATCATATTATTTGGATAATTTCCCTGAAAGTATTGCGAGCGTCAAGGTCCGGCTAACCGAAAGCAGTGGGGATCATTATACGATCTATAGAAACGTCTTCGCACATGATAATCAAAAATATCTTGTTTGCATCAAGGACGACGACGGGGAAACGGTCTACAGCGAGGAAATGGATTTCTTATGCCATCCCCGGGTGGAGAGGATCGACGACAGTACGCTGGAAATCGTCATAAATCGGGGCACCGGATTGCAGGGGCGCAAATATTACAGTCTTGAAAGATATTCCATGAGCGATGAATTCCTGTTTGTTGCGGCGTACCGTAACGAAAAGGTGGCTTATTATGACGGCGGAGACAAAATAATCGTCAGAAACGCGTTCGACGACCGGGAATATCACGTGGAGTTTTCCGCAGAGGGACTGGTCTACCCGGATTCCATGTTTCCTCCCCGTGTCTCGGGAGAATTTACAGACGATAACACCCTCGTTGTGACGTTTGACAGCGTTGAAAGCGATGATGAGACAAAAACGGTGACGTTCTCCCTTAACGGGACAGACGAAACATAAAAAACACGGCCGCGGAAAATGCCGCGGCTGTATTTATGCCGCGCAGCTGCGAATCATGACCTCCGCCCCGGCGGAGGTCAATTCATGCCTGCGCAGGCGGCAATTCATTTTTTACTAAAAAATTACGCAAAACAAGCGTCAGAGGCAGGCACGTTGAAGGTTTCCCCTGATGGGGGGAGGAGCGAACCGGGGGCTGTGTAAAAGACGTCGGAAAAACGGTTCATCAGTTTTTCGAGCAAACAGGATGTCTCCGGAGATTTTAAGGACGGAGATTTGTTAGTACAATCGGCTATTTTCGTATAACAAAACCGTTAATCTCATCATCCGCAAAACCCCGATGCACTCTTTCTCTTCTAGAAGAGAAAGCCTGCACTGAAAGAGAAGTCGGAG
>CACXCL010000182.1 GCA_902766115.1 uncultured Ruminococcus sp. | reverse complement strand
TTCGATCCTGCCGGGACCATGACACGCGGCATGGTCGTCACGGTTCTGTACCGCATGGAAAAATCTCCCGCGGTCACCTTCAGAAGCGATTTTACCGACGTGAAGGCGGGAAAATACTACTCCGACGCGGTGATATGGGCGAAGGACAACGGGATAGTCAATGGGCTCACGGAAACGACCTTCGGCCCCGCGGGAAAGATCACCCGGGAGCAGCTTTGCACGATGCTGAACCGCTTCGCCGGGTTCCAGGGAAAGGACTCCCACCCCAAGGGAGATCTCTCGAAGTTCCCGGACGCGTCCGAGGCGCATTCCTACGCCAAAAACGCCCTGACGTGGGCGACGGACAAAGGGCTCATCACCGGCGTTAAGCAGGGCAAAGCCGACATTCTCGATCCCCGGGGCGCCGCCACTCGCGAGCAGTTCGCCGCCATTCTCATGAGATACTGCGAGGCTGACCTTACAGTGCCTCTGGAATACAACAATCCCGTGCCGATCAGCAGGTACACCGAGCCGGAGTACCCGCTTGTCACGGACGCGGACGTATACGTTGCGACGGACGGGAACGACTCAAACCCCGGAACGCTCGATCTGCCCGTGAAGACCTTTGAGCGCGCCCGCGACCTCGTCCGCGAAAAGAAGGCGACGGCGACGGACGAGATCGTCGTTGCGTTCAAGGCGGGCGACTACGGAACGCTTGATTCGCTGACGCTCACATCCGAGGATTCCGGCACTGAGGCCGTGCCGATCCGCTACTGCAAGTACGGAGACGGCGACGTGACGTTCAACAACGGCGTGACGCTGAAGAAAGAAGAGTTCGAGCCGCTGACTGAGGACGAGAAGTCCATGTTCCCCGCCTCCGCACAGGATGGCGTCATGAAACTCGATCTTGACGGATACTTCCCGGACGGGATGCCTGACGGCCTCGCCATTTTCGGAGACGACGGCCTCATCTGGGAAGCACGACACCCCAACAAGCACAACGGAATCGACGATTATATGAAGAACGAGATGGTTCTGCCGGAGAACAAGCCGAACTACTATGGTATGACGTTCACCATCCTTCCGCCGCTATCCTCCAGAGTGCTGGACAAGGTCAGCTACTTCAAGAATATGAAGGTCACCGGGTATATCATGTATGGCTGGAGAGTCGATTCCCTTTACATTAAAGAATACGACAAGGACACTCACGTCGTCACCATCGACGATACTCGACTGCCCGACGATTTCCGGAGCACAGGTATCCGCACGCCGCAGATGAAGCTGGACGAAATATATGTTGAAAATTCCCCCGACTTTCTCGACGTCGCGGGCGAATACTGGTACGACCCGGACACGAACGTGATCTACGTTTACGATCCCTGCGACGAGTACAACATCGGGCTCGGCGGCAATTTTCTGACATTTGACGGTGCAAATTATATTTCCCTGACGGGTCTGGCTTTCCGCAACGGAAGAGATTCCGTCGCCGTTGACGTGAAGGATTCCTCCCACATCACGCTGGACCGGTGCGCCATAAGCGGCGTTGACCGTCCCGTGGAGGCGACAGGCGCTTCCGACTGGCTCACGGTGACCGGATGCGAGTTTTCCCGTTACGTCCGGAACGGTATCAAACTCAGGCAGACGCAGCACTGGACGACTCTGGAGTCGAATCACGTGGTGATCGACAACAACTACTTCCACGATTACGGCCTCTCGAAGATTTTTGCCAACCCTGCGATCTCCGACAGCAGTATCGGCGCCCGGATCTCCCACAACCTGTTCCGGAACAGCCCCAACGGGGCCGTCACCATGGGCACGCTGAGCGTGATCGAGTATAATATTTTCGACAACATGATGACGTCCACTCAGGATTTCGGCGTCTTATACGCGAACTCCACCATAACAGAGGGCCGCCACAACATCGCGCGGTACAACCTGTTCCTCGAAATGAACGACATGAACGGTGCGACGTACGGTCTCTATATGGACGACTTTACGCAGGATCAGTATATATACGGCAACCTGTTCTACAAATGCGGCGGATGCGGAGTCATGCTCCACTTGGCCCGGGATCAGTTCGTGTACGAAAACGCATTCATTTACAGCAATCTCAGCACCAACGACCTCGTTTACTTTGACATTGAGAACGGCAAGGTCAGGGACGGTCTGCTTCCCGACGGAACGGGCTGGGAGGGACTCTATAATTCATACTATAACAAGCGCGTCAACGAAGGAGAGGAGGGCTACGAGATATGGAAGGCGACCTTCCCGTCGCTGTACGCCTTCGAGCCCGACATAGAGAATCCCTACGTATATACGAGCATCTTCTGCCCCTGGGACAGCATCCACAACAACGCCGTGATAGACGGCAATTTCAGAGTTCTCCAGGAGATCATCGACTACGGAGAGGTGTACGACAACATGATCCTCACAGACGACGAAAATCCGTATTTCGTCGACCCGACCAACGGCGACTATCGCCTGAAGGACGGCGTGGACTTCTTCTACATCCCCTTCGAAGAAATTGGAAGATATTGAGAAAATTCCGCCGGAAGGCGGGTTTTTCTCAGAGAAGAGAATCGGTGAAAAACGCAAACGGTGCGCCGTTTGCGTTTTTTTAATGGACAATGGAAAATGGAAAATAGAGAGGGGCGGCGGTTTTTCATTGACAAAGCGGGCGGCGTTTGATATGATTAAGGCGGGAATACATTTTACGGAGGGATTTTGGAT
>CACXCL010000181.1 GCA_902766115.1 uncultured Ruminococcus sp. | reverse complement strand
TTGCGTCTTTCACCATCTACCTGCCCCGCAAACTTTTTCGTTCAATCTCCATTTTGGGGGTTGACATTTTATTTGCAGGCTTTCGTTTTGATTTATTCTATCCCTTCGCTCATAAGGCGTCGGAGCTCGCCGTCCGTCATCTGCAAAACGGCGCATTCTCCGATCTTTTTCGGGATCACGGCGAGGGTCTTGTCCCCGCGCCGTTTCTTGTCATGAGTCATTGCGCTGAAAAGCTCGTCGGTCCGGAGTCCGTCCGGTATTACCGTCGGCAGATCCACCGCTCGCAGGGCGTATTCCACAGCCGCGGCGGTCCCGCCTTCGGCGAAGCCCAGTTTTTCCGCGCCGCGGGAGACGACGGCGAGTCCGGCAGCAACCGCTCTTCCGTGGGTGACGGAATACCCGCTGACCTTCTCGATCGCGTGCGCGAGAGTGTGTCCCAGGTTGAGCAGAGTTCTCGCGCCCTGTTCGCGTTCGTCCCTGGAAACGATATCCGCCTTCATACGGACGCATTCGGATATAACGTATTCCCTGTCAAAGGATACGCCGCGGTCCGTCACGTGGCGGAGCAGCTCCCGGTTTCCGAGGACTCCGTATTTTATGACCTCGGCTGCCCCGTCGGAGAACACCTCCGGCGGGAGCGTGTCGAGAAAAGACGTATCGCAGACCACTGCGGCAGGCTGGTAAAACGTGCCCGCGAGATTTTTGCCTTGAGGCAGGTCGATCGCCGTTTTGCCCCCGACGGACGAATCCACCGCCGCCAAAAGCGTGGTCGGGACCTGGACGTACCCGATCCCTCTCATATACGTCGACGCGGCAAAACCTGCAAGATCCCCCGTCACGCCGCCTCCAAGGGCGATGATACAGTCGTCTCTCGTCAGGGACGAGCGGGCGAGAAAATCAAGGATCTTCAGGAATTCGTCACCGTTCTTCGACTCCTCGCCGTGGGGGAATACGTAAGATACGACCCGCTTTCCCGTTTTTTCAAGAAGCTTTGTTATCTGCCCGCCGTAAAGGGAAAAAACGGTATCGTCCGATACCACGGCGAGTGTTCCGGAGGCGTCAGCGCGCCCGATAAGCTCCGGCAGGCGGGACGAGACGCCGTATCCGACAGTCACTTTGTACGGGCTTTCCATTAAGACTGTGATCTCTGTCATTTTCCGTCTACCTCTTCTTTCCTCCTTTTGCCTTCCTCAAGCAGACCGACGAGCCGCGCCCGGTCGCCGTCTTTTATCGCGTCACGGTACTTCTCCAGCTCGTTCATGAACGTATCGAGCTCAAAAACGAGATTATCTCCGTTTTCGAGGAACAGGTCCGCCCACATTTCCGGATTCAGCCAGGCAACGCGGGTCATGTCCCGGTAGCTCCCTGCGGAGAAGCCCTTGTGTGACGTTGCCGTGGGACTCTTGATGAACGCCCCGGAGATCACGTGCGCCATCTGAGACGTGAACGCGATCATCCTGTCGTGCTCCTCGGGTCCCGTCACGGAAAAAGATCCGAAACCGGCGGGCTCGAGAGCCCGTTTAACACGATCGAGAAGCTCTATATCGTCGAATACCGGAGGCACGATAACAAACGGGGCTCCGCGGAAAAGGCCGGCGTCGGAATACTTGAATCCGGAAAAATGGGTTCCCGCCATGGGATGGCCGCCGACGAAAGTGAAGCCGTTTTTTTCCGCCTCGGCAAAGCCGACTTTGCACACGTCCCTTTTTGTTCCGCAGCAGTCGATAACCAACTTTCCTTTCAGCCGTGGACCTTTGCTTTTGATGAAGTCCGCCGTCGCGTCGGGGTACAGGGCGACGATAACAGTATCGCATTCTTTGAGATTCTCGTCCGTAAGCGGTCCGTCGAGAACAGAAGAGAGCTCGGCGAACTGCTCCACAGATCCGTCTCTGTCGTGCCCGAATACCGTGTGTCCCGCCGCCTTGTACGCTCTGGCGAAGGAACCGCCTATAAGCCCGAGCCCGACGATCCCGACGGTCATTTTCCCATCGGCGCTCATTTTGAGACGATCTCCCTTATCCCGGCGACCTTACGCGCCACGTCGTCGAACTGCTCGGGGGTCAAAGACTGCGCCCCGTCGCAAAGCGCGTGGATCGGATCGTTGTGGACCTCTATCATGATACCGTCGGCGCCGCATGCCGCCGCAGCCATTGCCATCGGCTCCACAAGGCGGGAAATGCCCGTGGCGTGGCTGGGATCGATTATGACCGGAAGATGTGTCAGCTCATGGAGAAGCGGGACAGCCGAAAGATCAAGGGTATTGCGGGTATAGGTCTCAAAGGTGCGGATCCCCCTCTCGCAGAGTATCACGCGACTGTTGCCGCCCGCCATGATGTATTCCGCGCTCATGAGGAGTTCTTTCAGCGTGTTGGCAAGACCGCGCTTCAGAAGGATCGGCTTGTCGGTCTTGCCGAGCTCCTTCAACAGCTCAAAATTCTGCATATTTCTCGCGCCAACCTGGATCAGGTCCACATCCTCGAATAAAGGAAGATGATTGGCGTTCATGATCTCGGTGACGATGGGCATGCCCGTCTCTGCTTTCGCCTCGAGCAAAAGCTCGATCCCGTCGGCCTTCAGACCCTGGAAATCGTAGGGCGAAGTGCGCGGCTTGAACGCGCCGCCCCGGAGGAGCTTCGCTCCCGATTTTTTGACGCATTTCGCCACCCCGACGATCTGTTCCCGGCTCTCCACGGAGCAGGGTCCCGCTATCATGGCGAAATTGCCGCCTCCGATCTTCACGCCGCTGACGTCGACGATCGTGTCATCCGGATGAAACTTCCGGCTGCACTGTTTATACGGCTCGGTGACGCGCTTGACCGACTCGACTATGTCGAGGGACGCGATAAGGTCCATGTCGATCCTGCTGGTGTCTCCGATAAGTCCCAGGACCGTATATTCATGTCCCTCGGAAATATGAACGTCGAGTCCCTGCGCTCTGAGCCAGCTTATCAGATGCTCCTTTTGCTCTGTTGTTGCGTTTCTTTTCAGTACCGTGATCATTTATCATTCTCCCCTTCCGTGACTTGAAACAAAATAATACAAGGCCGCACCGGAGTGATCCGTGCGGCCTCAGAAAACCAAACTCTTAAGGTCATTTTCCTCTTTCCGTCGCAGCACAAATCACTATTACCTCTGAAAAAAGTAATAGAACCAGAAATATGCCGCAAAGGAGAAGGAAGACGCCATTTGAGTACCTCCCGGAACGCGTCGCGCGTTCCTTTTCGTTATATTTTATCACCGAATATACGCTTTGTCAACAATAATTATTCAAAAACCGTCAAAGAAAGATCAAATATGCGATCATTCGGTCCTCAGCGCTTCCACGGGATCCTTGTTCGCCGCCACTCTCGAGGGGATCAGTCCGGCGATGAGAGTCAGCACGACGCTGATTATGATCAGCGCGACTCCTCCCCGGAAAGGAAGGACGGCGCTCAGACGCGATATCCCGCTGAGCTTGTGGATTATGAGGTTTATCGGAATGGTCAGGAGCAGAGTGACAAGGATGCCGAGAAGTCCCGCCGCCAGTCCTTCGATAAAGGTTTCCGCGTTGAACACCCTCGAAATATCCCGTTTGGACGCTCCGATGGAACGGAGGATACCTATCTCTTTAGTTCTCTCGAGGACGGAAACATAGGTGATGATCCCTATCATGATGGATGAGACCACAAGTGAGATCGCGACAAAGGCGATAAGAACGTACGTGATGGCGTTTATGACCGTGGAGACAGACGACATTATCAGTCCCACGTAGTCCGTATAGGTGATCTTCTGATCCTCGTTTTCCACCTGCTCGTTGTATGATTTGATCAGATCGTTCAGTTTATCCTTATCGGAAAAACGGTTCACGTATATCTCTATCCTGTCCGGCGACGCCTCGTCCACGTAACCGAGCTTTTTCAGCGTGTCCTTGTAGGTCGTACCCGAGCCGACACCGGGCATGAATCTGTCATAATACGCCTTGAGAACGTCCGTGGGGACGGATTTCGGGTCAAAGGAGGCTATGATCTCCTCTGAGGTCATTGTCTGAAGCTTTTCCTCCACCTCTTCGGCGTATTTCTCCATGACTGTCTGAGCCATAAGGGTACGGTATGCCCCGAGAACGGCGTCGTCGTCCATCTTTGAGATATAATCCTCAACGGCGGATGTGTCGCTTGTGCCCATTTGCTCGGCGTATGCGGACACAAGAAGCGCTTCGATCTCATCCCTCGGCGGGACAGCGCCTTCGCTGTCGATCACCGTATTCACGTACTCCTCCGACGGGATAGTCATGATCGCCGCGTAGGCCTTGGCCTTCTTTTCTTCCGAAAGCGAGTCGAGGTATTTCAACACCATTTGAAGAATATCGTCCTCTGTCACCTCTTCCTGCTCTCCGTTTTTAAAAGGCAGACCGGTTATAACGTCAGTGTCCGGATCTTCAAGCTGACTTTTGACAACATCGCTCTCGAGCGTCCTTTCCATGACGGTCTTTGTAAGCGCGGAAGTGTAACACAGCATCCCGAAGCGACCGCCGACCATGGCTCCGCTTGAGGGCTTCGCGATCCCGACGATATGAAGCGGGATCGAGACGTCTGTATTTCCGTACAGGTATGACAGTCCCGTGTCCGTTGCGGACAGATCGACGTACGTTCCGTCTTCCTGGCGCTGGTACTTGTCGGCGGAGATCACGACTCTGAATTCTTTGGCTGCCATCTCTTCCCACGACCAGCTTTCGACGGAAGACGCCTCCGGCTTCCGGAACGCCAGGGCGGACGTGACCACGTTCACCATTTCGTCGAACGGTTTGTATCCGAAGGAGTAAAGGACAAAGTCGCTGACCTGACCGTCTTCGTCGGTCATCAGGATGATCTCGTCGTATTTTTCGGGCCACCTGCCCCACTGGAGTTCATAGTGGGATTTCACGGACTCGCTGACGCCCTCGCCGTCCTTCCCGGGGAGAAGCTCGTTCCACGTTACAAGTCCGGACATCGATGTGTAAAGCGGCGAGGAATAAACGCTGGCAAGCTGGCTTCCCGCGCCGATCTCCATCATAACTTTTTCCATCAGAAGATTGATATCCGTAGTGATGACCTTGCCGTCCGGGTCCTCGGTGTAGACGTTGATCCCCGCGTCGTATTCGTAGTGGATCTCGCTGCTGTATTTTTTGAACTCGTCGCTGTTTTCGATATATTCCCTGAACGGTTTAAGATCGTTAAGTCTCATTTCGACCGAAGAGACGGAATTCGTCATCTCATAGAGGATATTGCTCGAATATACCCTGCCCGGCTCGCGCGCCGCGAGCTCCTTCTCGTCGGCGTCACCCACGCCCATCATGGAGGAAATAAGGCTGGAAATGTCGACCGATTCGGCTTCAATGGCGATAGGATAATTTGTGAGAGTGTCTTCCTGCACGGAATTGATATATTTGCTCGTGCCGGATGAGACAGCCAGGATCAGCGCGATACCGATTATTCCGATAGAGCCGGCAAATGCGGTCATGAAGGTCCTGCCCTTTTTCGTCATCAGGTTGTTCAGCGACAGCGAAAAAGCCGTGAAAAAGGACATTGACGGCTTTTTCACCTTCTTTTTTTTCTCCGTCGACTGCGCGGGTGCTTCGTCGCCCTCATAAGGATTCGTGTCGTCGGTGACTCTGCCGTCGAGGACTTTGATTATCCGGGTCGAGTACTCCTTCGCCAGGTCCGGATTATGGGTGACCATGATAACAAGGCGGTCGGAGGCGATCTCGCGGAGGATATCCATTATCTGGACGGAGGTCTCGGAATCGAGCGCACCCGTGGGCTCGTCGGCAAGAAGGATATCCGGATCGTTGACCAGCGCCCGGGCTATGGCGACGCGCTGCATCTGTCCGCCTGAAAGCTGATTCGGCTTTTTGGAGATCTGATCCGAGAGTCCGACTCTGCTCAGTGCCTCCTTCGCCCTGCGGCGTCGTTCCTCCCGGGATACGCCGGTCAGCGTGAGAGAAAGCTCCACGTTGGCGAGGACTGACTGGTGCGGGATGAGATTATAATTCTGAAAAACAAATCCCACGGAGTGGTTCCTGTAGGTATTCCAGTCGGACTCCGAGAACGTCTTCGTCGACCTGCCGTTGATGACGAGATCCCCGTCGGTGTAGCGGTCAAGTCCGCCGATGATGTTGAGCATGGTGGTCTTTCCGCAGCCGGAGGGACCGAGGATCGACACGAATTCGCTCTTGCGGAAGGCGATGGAGATCCCGTTCAGCGCGTCGATCTTCTCTTCTCCGACACGGTACTGTTTCGTTATATCTTTTAAAGCAAGCATATAGGTCTCCTTGGTCCGGCGACGGATCCGTGCCCGCCTGCCGGTGTATCTGCTTTATGATACACGATAAAGGTTTATTTGTCAATATGAAGAGTGGTTTTTTCGCCGGGTGAGAGATTCGCCGTTGTCGAAAAAACGGGGAACGCCCCCGGCTTTCGCCGGAGGCGTTCCTGTATGAAGTTTACACTTCAAAAGCGCATTTTGTTTTCCCGTCCGGGAAAGGGGTCAGGAGGGTACTACCATCTCAAAAGCAGAACCAAGGGTGCTGTCAACGTGGATCGCCCAGTTGAGAGTAAGAGCATACGATTCGCTGCTCACCTTGTTCTTAACTGTGATCTTCATGCTGGCAGGTTCCGTAGTCTCTCCGTCTCCGCATTCGTTGAGTTTGGGCTGCAGGTTATTCTCGAAGTTCTTCTTAGTGAGTGTAGCACTGTACAGATCACCGTTCAGCCCAAGCACTGAAAGCAGGTACGAATTGAGGTCCCCTCTCGAGAAGGAATTGGTCTTCGCGTTGATGGTGATAACGTCGGATCCGTCCTTATATGTGGACACAAATCCATCGAGGGACGTCTTGACAACTCTGTCATCCGCCGAACCAAGCTGTGCAACGACGCACACCGACTTTCCTTCGTATCTTCCGTCAGGAGCTTTTTTGTAGGTAAAACCGACGCCGATTTCATTACCGGTAGCACCTGCTTCAGCATCGAACCAACAGACGAAGAAGCCGTACTTACCGGAATCGGTAAGACCGGTCAGTTCACGGAAGTACGCCTCAACAAGTTCAGGTGTGTACGCAGAACCGGGGATCACAACGGTGGTATCATTAAGCGGATCAAGGATCTCTGCCGCGGCAAGGAGACCTTCGTCGAATTCCTCATGGCAGGTACCGAGTCTCGGCTCAGTGATTGCGCCGGCATCATATGCGAACCAGTTCTTGATGAAGTTGAACGTGATGTTCTCGGTAATGGGCTCGGCATTCGCCGTGCTGGTGAAGGTCACGGCAATCGTCTTCTGAATAGAATCTTCGTTGCCGCCGCCGAAAGAGTCAACAGCGTCATTAAACTGATCCGCGTCAAACGTGATCTCAACGTCGTCACCGAATCCGCCTGCGTTCTTCAAAACAGCAGCGACCCCGTCGGTTGTGAACGTGGATTTCGTGCCAAGCGCGATGTCAAACCAGTTGTGAGTGGAGCAGGGATAGTAGCTCATGAGGAAATCGACTCTGTCGGCGAGAGAAAGCTCGACCTTGAGGATGACCTCGCAAGTGACTGCAAATGTCCGACCCTCATCGTTCACATTTCTGTTCACCAGAACTAAACCAACGCCGTTTCCATCTGTGTAACCATCTGCTTCATCGAACCAAGAGATGAAGAACTCCCACTCGTCGCCGGTGAGACCGGTGATGTCACGGTACCATGCCTCAACTGTGTCGAGAGAATACTCGTTACCATCCATCACTACGAGTGTTTCATCACTGTAACCGCCTTCCTGAATGGCGGCAAGAGCGTCAACTATCTCGTCGGTCTTTTCTTCGTCGCACACACTGAGTGCGCCGGTATCAACCGCGTCAGTATAACTGATTGCAAATGAATCCTTACGGAAAGCAAACGCAAACTCAGCCACATAGCTCTCATCGGTTTCAGGATCGGTGAAAGTAACAGCGATATTATCGGTGAAAACGGTCTGACCGTTGCCCTGGTCGTCATATTGCGACTTGATTCCGGCAAAAGCTTCGGGATCAATAGAAGCATTGTAACCGAACAGTTCCGTCAGAAGTGCATTGACAGTTTCTACAGTAAATGTATCTCTATTACCGAACATAAGATCCAACTTACCGTGCGTGCTGCAAAGCAGATCGACAAGTCTCTCCTCGATGATGTCCTCGAGAGAGGGAGCCACGGGATGCTCAGCCGTGAGCATGGGTGCATCAACGGACGCGTCTACGCTGCTGATGATCTCGAATACGTTGGTAGCTTCAAGTACGTTGTCGTTTGACTACAACGGAATAAGTCTCAGCGTCGAGTCCCATCGTGCTCAGTACCAGAGCCGCAATGTTGTTTGCGTTGAAGTTGCTGCCG
>CACXCL010000180.1 GCA_902766115.1 uncultured Ruminococcus sp. | reverse complement strand
GAATCGTACTTTTCTCCCATGATATCCACGTCCCAGAGGAAGCGGATGCCGGGATAAGAGTCAACAAGCCCTTTTTGCTGTTCCGGGGTGATCTCCACCCCGTGAAGATCAACGGATTCAAGACAGGTAAAGAGACTGAGCTTTTCCGTCATCTCGGGGATGATCTCCGGTCCTGCGCCGGTCAAATCGAGCGTCGGCGACGCTTGATCGAATTTCTGTCCCTGCACGGTGACGTACACGCCTATCCTGACGTTTACGTCGCCGAACATTTCTCTGATACCGTCCACCTGGTCAACGCTTACGGAAAAAGACCCGAAATCAACGGTCTGCAGCGAGTCGAAATCGTCCAGCTTCCCGAGGATCCCGTCAAATCCGTCTATCTCGTCGCCATCAAAGTCAATCTCCGCGGCGTCGGGAAGAAACTTTTTTCCGTATACCTCGACGGTTTGTTCCCCGGCGGTTACCGGATCGGGAGGATAAGCGGACTCAGACCGGAAGCCTTTCACGACCTCGCTCGTTCCCGCGCTCAGCAGGAATACGGCTGCGGCGGCGATGAATAGCGAGAAAAGCGCGTTTTTTGCCCTGATCAATCCGGTTTTCAACGCCAAGCCGCCCCCTTTTTCACGTCGTTATTCTCAAAAACATGTCCAAATAAGAATATAGCACTTTTGAGTCGAAAAAACAAGAGGTTAAGCCAAATGGGACGACCTTTTTTCACACTTTTTTCACTATTGTTCTTTTTGTAGGATTGTGATATACTGAAACGTGAGCAGACGCGGAATCAAATAAGCGCAGCTGATGATGAAACAGCCACAGACCATGCAGTGCGTCAATAAGCATTCCGTAAAAACGAGGTGATACCGATGTCCATTGAAAGCGAGTTGTTCCGGAATTACGAGGCGGACGAGATAAGGCTTGCCGGATACGGCTTCCTGCCCGACGGCGACGGACTGGTTTACGTTCGTCCGCTGCCGGAGGACGGCTTCGAGATAGTCGTCAGGTTCGACGGGGAGATCCGCGGAAAGATCATGGACACGGCGGCGGGCGGCGAGTACGCCAATTTCAGGATCGAGGGAGCCTCGGGGTACAGCGCCGGGATAAGACAGAAATTCGTCGATCTGCTGACGGATATTCGCGACAGATGCTTTACCGACCGCCATTTCGCCTCGCCCCAGGCGCGGCGCGTGGCGGAGTTTATCCGCGACAGCCTCGGCGGCGAGCCGGAGTTCCTTTGGGAGAAGTTTCCGGACTACGCCGCCTTCCGGAGGAAGGACAGCAGAAAGTGGTACGCCCTCATCGGCGCGGTGGAGCGTTTCAAGCTCGATCACTCGTCCGAAGACCGGAGAAAGGTCGAGATCATCAACGTGAAGATCGACAGCTCAAAGGTCGGGGAGATACTCTCCCTCGACGGCTATTACCCTGCGTTCCACATGAACAAAAAGAGCTGGGTCTCCGTCATCCTGGACGACACGCTTCCCGACGGGGAGATCTTCAGCAGGATCCGGGAAAGCTACGACAGTCTTTGAGGAGACGGCTTCCGCTCACCGCTTGCAAAACGGCGCCGGATGTGGTAAGATAATAGAAAAACACAGGAGGACTTTTTATGCCCGTCATCGATGAATTTCTGCGCCGGATAGGACTTGCTGCAGACACCCCGGCAGAGCCCACGTACGAATTCCTGAAAACCGTACAGTATCACGCCGTCCTGCGCATCGCATACGAAAATCTGGATATCCTGGAGGGCAGACCGCTCTGTCTCACACCCGACGCCCTCTTCGACAAGATCGTCACCCGGGGCCGCGGAGGCTACTGCTTCGAGGTCAACGGACTGCTGTCGTATTTCTTCAAGTCCTGCGGGTTCGAGGTCAAGGACTACTTCGCGCGCTATCTGAGGGGCGAGTCCGAGATACCTATGCGCCGCCACCGCGTCATGTCCGTCATGACCGCCGACGGTCCGTATTTCTGCGATATCGGCGTGGGACAGTCCGCGCCGCGCTATCCCCTTCTGATGAAGGAGGGACTCGTGCAGGAGCAGTGCGGAGAGACGTACAAATTCCAGCGCGATCCCGACCTCGGATGGGTCCTGTGGGATCTCCACCGGGGTGAGTGGCGGAGGTTCATCTCCTTCACCGAGGAGAAGATCTACGAGGTGGATTTCGTCCAGCCGTCGGTGTGGTGCGAGCTTCATCCGGATTCACCGTTCAACAAGGTGCCGATGATCGCCATCAAGACCCCGGACGGGCGGCGCACCATCGACGACAAAGTCTACAAGCTGTTCGTCGGAGACGATCCGGTGATCGTCGAGAAAGACATAACAGAGGAGAGATACAAAGACCTCCTGAGGCACGAGTTTTATCTCAAGGTATAACGAAAACATCCGCAGGCCGCCGGCCTGCGGATATTTTTTCAGTCCCGGCCCTTCAGGGCCTCCACCATATCGATCTTTTTGTTTTTTCTGGCGATCATGAGGCTGACCAGCAGCGACACGCCCAGTATCAGCGCAACGCTTACGGCGAAGGTCCTCCAGGTAAGCGCAAGCTTCAGCTCGTATTCGGAGGCCAGCGCCACAAGAAGGTACTTCAGCACGCCGATCCCCGCCGGGATGCCGATGACGATACCGAGAACGGTGAGCATCATGTTCTGCCCGACCAGCAGTCTGCCTATCTTTCCGTCGCGGAAGCCGATGACCTTCAGCGTGGCCATCTCCCGGTATCTCTCGGTGTAGCTCATGACGCCGAGGTTATAGAGCACCACCACTCCGAGGATCGCCGCCGCAGCGATGAGTAGCCAGATCATAAGAGTCATGATTTCCATGAAGGTGTCGAATGAATCTACGACGTTCTGCTTCGACTGCGTGTTCAGGATGCGGCTGTCCCGGGCGATGTCCCGCTCGCCGGTGTATACCGCGTTCACCGCGAAGGGGAGACCTATGCCGTCGGCGTATTCTTCGCTCATTATCACGCTCTCCGTCAGGGATCTGACTACTCCGCGGATCCTGACACGGTATTCTTTATCGGAGCCGAACGGGGAGAAGATCATCTCGTCTCCTTCTCCGAGGGAGTCGTCCCGGGCGATCCGCTCGCAGATCAGGACGCCGTCGTCCGGTATCGGGACGCGGTTTCCTTTCCTGTCGAGGAAGCGCACCGTGTCGTGAGTCATATTATAGATTTCGAGCATGACGGACCGTCCGCCGGTCTGCACGCTGAGAGAGGCGCAGGTGTCGCCGGAGTACAGCGCGGCGATCTCCCGGGCGCCCTCCCGGTCCGTGGTCTCGGAGTCCAGGTTGATCTTCGTCTCGTAGTTTATCGCCTCCCCGTAGAAGGAATCCATGAATTCGTCCATGGTGTCCTCCATGCCCATGGCCGCCACGATGAGGACCATGCACCCGATGACGCCGAACAGCGTCATGAACGACCTCGCCTTGTGCCTCAGCACGTCCCTGAGATTCCATTTTGTGCCGAAGCCGAGTTTGTCCCACAGCGCCGTCCTCTCAAGAATGATGGAACGGACCTTTTTCGGCGTATACGGCCGCAGAGCGTCGGCCGCCGTGCCGCGGAGCATGGACTTGACGGACAGAAATCCGATGAGGAGCAGGAAAAGCTCCATCACGATCAGCGTGATCCATACGTAGAGAGGCGCCGACAGCTTCCAGGAGGGCATATCGAGGTAGGTGCCCATGGATCCGCCGGGATTCATGATGAACCACCCGAGCCACCAGCCGAGGCCGACGCCGAGGACGATCCCCAGCAGTCCCACCGCCCCCGCGTAGAAGGAGTAGTGGCGCAGGATACGCCGGTCGGTGAAGCCGAGGGATTTGAGCGTGCCGATCTGCGTCTTCTCGGAGGCGGTGAGGCGATGCATAGTGGTGACCATGGTCAGCACCGCGATGGCTAGGAAAAGCACCGGCAGGATAAGCGCCATGGTCTTCCCTTCCTTGCTCTCTCCCATGGCCTCCGAATAGGACACCGTGTCGTCCCGGCTGACGATGAGAAGCGTCTCCCCGAGGGCCCGGTCGGCCTTTTCGGTAAACTCGTCCTTCGGAAGGTCCGACAGCACGTTCAAGGAGGTGTAAAACTCCGCGCCCAGCACCCGCCTCACCATGGCGGGGGAGGCGTAGGCGAAGCCGTATGTGTCGTAATCAGGCATGAGCTGCGTCTCGTCGGGGATGCATATCAGATACTCTCCCGATTTGACGAGGCCGCGGACCGTCCCCTCGATGGTGAGGTCCTTATAAGTCAGGGAAACGCGGTCCCCGATCTTCACTCCGTTTGCCTCCGCGTACCGGTCGGAGACCCAGAAGCCGTCCCCGTCGTCACGGTCGTATGATTCCCCGGAGGTGACGAGCACCCCGGAGACTTTTTCGTTCTCGGTGACGCAGAGGGAGAGCACGTCGGAGGTCCCCGAGACGAGGGTTTTGAGAGTCAGCACCCGGGAGACCGCGTCCACGCCGTCGACGGCGCCGATCTCCGCGGCGTCTTCTTCGGAAAATCCGGTCTCACGGATTATGCGGTAGTCGGCGAAGCCGGTGTCGTCGAGGAACTCCGTCACGTCCCGCTCCAGGGAGAACCACTCCACGTTGAACCCCACGAAGGTCCCTACCCCGAGGGCAATCATTATCACCATGGATATGAACTGCGCACGGTATCTGCCCATGGTGCGGATGAGCTTGCGAAGCAGCATTTACCACTCCACCTCCTCTACCGGGGTGGGTTCGGCCTGCTCCTCCACGGAACGGATCCTGCCGTTCTTCACTCTCACCACAACGTCGGCGACCTTTGCGATGTTCTGATTGTGGGTGACGATGATGATGGTCTTGCCGTATTTCTTCGCCATGTTCATAAGCACCTTCAGCACAACGGTGCCGGTCTCGGAGTCAAGAGCCCCTGTGGGCTCGTCGCAGAGGAGGATCTCCGGGTTTTTAGCCAGCGCCCGGGCGATGGAAACGCGCTGCTGCTCGCCGCCGGACAGCTCCGTCGGGAACTTCTTCGCGTGGTCGGAAAGTCCCACGGCGTCAAGCATCTCCATAACGTTGAGGGCGTCCGGCGCGATCTCGCGGACCAGGGCCACATTCTCCATGACCGTCAGCGTGGGGATCAGATTGTATGACTGGAACACAAATCCCACCTTCTCCGCGCGGTATCCAGCAAGCTCGTCCCTGCCGAGGGTCGATATGTCTGTGCCGTCCACCGTGATCGTGCCGGAGGTGGGGCTGTCGAGACCGCCGAGCAGGTTCAGCAGCGTGCTTTTCCCCGCTCCGCTGGGACCGAGGATGACAACCATCTTCCCTTTCTCGAGAGAAAGATCAACGGAGTCCAGCGCCTTCTGCTCGTGATCGCCGACCTTATATATCCGGCTGACGTTTCTGAATTCAACAAGAGCCATGACAATGTCCTTTCATTTCGCCGCGGAGCCCGTCGGGGCCGCGGAAAGTTAGTTGGTTAGTTTACGCTAACGCAGGGGCCGTGAAAACGGCGGTCCCGCGCCTGGCGGTTAGCCACCGCTAACTATT
Source organism: uncultured Ruminococcus sp. (assembly GCA_902766115.1). Taxonomy (GTDB): domain Bacteria; phylum Bacillota; class Clostridia; order Oscillospirales; family CAG-272; genus RUG11130. The sequence goes on along the minus strand of CACXCL010000180.1, from coordinate 609 downwards.
GTATCACAAAGGGAGCGCGAATGCAACGGTTTTTCCCTTTTAACTTGTTTTTTGTTCAAAACACCGCCGCGGCGCTTTACCGGCCCGTCGATTTATGGTAAAATAAGACCAAAGGATATCTGAAAGGACGTTAAAAATGAAGCTTGACCCTATATTCAGAGATCACGCGGTTTTTGCGGAGGGGCGCCCCGTCCGGGTGTACGGAGAAGCGGACGGCGAAGTGAAAGTGACGTTCCGCGGAGAAGAGGCAGCGGCGGCGCCGGTGGGGGGCAAATGGTGCGTCACCCTACCGCCCATGAGCGCCGGCGGACCATATGAGATGACGGTATCGGCGGGGTGCGAGACCGCGGTGATCCGCGATATTTATGTGGGACTGGTCTATTTCGTCATGGGACAGTCCAACGCTGAATTCCGTCTGTCGGAGTCGAACTCACCGAAGGAGTACTACGGGAGCGATTCGCTCCTGCGTGACTTCTACGTGGACCGGCCCTGGGACAAGGATCCCATACTCCGCACCGCCGACGGATGGATCACGGCGAAGGAGGAGCAGGTCGGCGACTGGACCGCCCTCGGGTATCTTTCCGGGCGGCTCGTCCGGGAGCGCACCGG